>JASBTO010000077.1 GCA_030148365.1 Kangiellaceae bacterium | reverse complement strand
CAAGGGTTTTACTGTTTTTTGACTCGCTGCGGCAGAGGCAAGTGGGTATCATCCTCGCGCACGCAGGGATCCATCTGTCCGGAAATTCCGGATGCCTCAATAAAGACTACCGGGTGCGACCAGGAACAACCAGTGGCCACTCCTGCCCCTTATCTGGTACAAAAGGTTCTGCTATCGGTCTTTATTAACAGCTCAGAAAAGGACTTCCATGCGCTCTTCGATAAAGCTCATTGTGCTCACAATCCTGCTCCTGGCCCAGGGCTGCGCCACAAAAATCATGACCTCAGCCGCACTAAAAGACTTCCCCTCCCCGAAAGCGGATCTGGTCAGTTCCTATGGTGATGACAAACTCCAGTTCGGGGAATTGCGCCTGCCGGAAGGTCCGGGGCCCCATCCGGTCATGATCCTGATCCATGGGGGTTGCTGGTTATCGGATTACGGTATCGACCATATCCGTAATCTGGCCTCGGCCTTTGCGGACAATGGCATAGCGACCTGGACCCTGGAATATCGCCGGGTAGGGGATGAAGGTGGCGGCTGGCCGGGGACTTTTGAGGATATTGCCGATGGCAGCGCCCATCTTTTACAACTGGCGGAAGAGTATCCGCTCGATTTGAATCGGGTGATTGCCGCCGGCCATAGCGCAGGCGGACAAATGGCGCTGTGGCTGGCACAGCCACCTGCCGCGTTTACGTTAAATGGCGCGGTGGAACCGGTCGGCGTGCTGGCACTGGCGCCGGCGGCTGATCTGGCCCACCTGAGTGAGATTCAAATATGCGACGGCGTAGTCGACAAGCTGATGGGCGGATCGCCCGCGCAGGAACCGGATCGCTATGAAGAAGGCTCGCCCTATGAGCGATTGCCAACGCCCGTACCGGCACATATCGTGGTCGGCAAATACGACGATGTCTGGACGCCGGTTGCGAAGCGCTACTTCAAACAATCCACTGAAGCGGGCGATGCGGTCACGCTCATCGAAGCCGAACACTCCGGGCATTTTGAAATGATTGATCCGAGATCCAGTACCTGGCCGTTAGTATTGCAATCCGCAAAAGAGCTACTGGAAATGAACTGAGCAATTGCCCTGATTGGATTTTGGCAATTTACCTGTGCTTAACTGGTCGTTCCGCACTTTGCCAAGGAGAAGTCGATGATCAAGGCTTATGCAGCATTTGAGCCCGGCGGCGAACTGAAACCCTTTGAGTATGATCCGGGCCCGCTCGCCCGGGATGAAGTGGAAATCGCCGTGGAGCATTGCGGGATTTGCCACAGCGATCTCAGCATGATCAACAATGATTGGGACATGAGCGAATACCCGCTGGTACCGGGACACGAAGTTGTCGGGACCATCGCCGCTATGGGCGATGACGTGGATAGTTTCAAGGTCGGCCAGCGAGTCGGCCTCGGCTGGCATGCCGGTTATTGCCTGCACTGCCGTTCCTGTCTGACCGGTGACCACAATCTTTGCGGAGAAGCGACGGCTACCATCGCCAGCCACCATGGCGGTTTCGCCGACAAGGTAAGAGCACAGGCGGCAGCTGTTGTGCCGTTACCCGACGGGCTGGATGCCGCCAGCGCCGGCCCCCTGTTCTGCGGGGGTATTACGGTGTTCAACCCGCTGGTACAGTTTGGCCTCCGGCCCACTGATCGGGCCGCCGTAATCGGCATTGGCGGCCTCGGCCACATGGCACTGCAATTCCTGAACGCCTGGGGCTGCGAAGTCACCGCTTTTACTTCCAGCGATGACAAAAAAGACGAAGCCATGTCCCTCGGCGCCCACCACACGATTAACAGCCGGGATTCCGATGCCCTTGAAGCGGCTGCCGGCAGTTTTGACCTGATCCTGTCAACGGTTAACGTCAAGCTGGACTGGAACGCCTACCTTGGAACCCTGCGCCCCAAAGGCCGGCTGCATATCCTCGGCGCGACCATGGAACCTCTCGATATTTCGGCCTTTGCGCTGATCTTCGGCCAGCGCTCGGTGTCCGGCTCACCGGTGGGCAGTCCCGCGACCATGGCGACCATGGTGGAATTCGCCGCCCGCCACGACATCAATCCGGTCATTGAAAGCTACCCGATGGCGAAGGTCAATGAGGCGCTCAAACACCTGAAGAGCGGCGAGGCGAGGTTTCGGATAGTGCTGGATAACCAGGCAGAGAATTAAGCACTTTCATTCCCGTAAAAGCGGGGATCCGTCTCACCGGTAATGCCAGCCTCAACATGGCTCCTCGCGTCCGAGAGGATGACTTAGTGAACAGGCGTCAATTCAGCTTCTGGTGCAACTGGGTAATGATGATGTACTTGGGGTTGCTGACGGTGGGGCGGGAGCAATGGCGGAAGGGCCAGCCGACCGGGCAGATGGCCATACGGCCTTCCACCGGCTTGATTTTCAAATCTTGCCATTCGTAGTCTGTCTCACCGCCTTCCTCGACGGTATTGAGATACCACATAACGGTCAACACGCGGGTCACGTCGCTGCCGATATTGTCGGAATGCCACTTGAAATGCCCGCCAATCGGGTATTTGGTGACCCGGAATTCTTCGGGGAACAAAGGCACGGGAAAGGCTTCGTGGTATTGGGTCATGAAGTTGGCGAGATTCGATTTCAGATTGCCTACCACATGATTGAGAACATCTCCCCATTCCTTCGGATGCTGTGAAGGGTACAGTTCAACGGTGTTCTTGTACTCGGGGTCGAACAGACCTTCCCGGGTATTGTTGCCGACTTTGCCCACTTCCTTGTACTCGCATGCCTCGAACCGCTGAATCACCTCGCGGCAAAATTCGGGACTCAGGGCATCATCGATTATCTTGAAAAATTCTTTGGACATGTTGCGACTGCTTGCTGCTGGTTCCGCGCAATTTATCGCCGGATTGGGCTTTTTTGAAGGGATCATATGTAACACTTCTTTAATGCTATGATTTGTAATGTCTTTTCGGGGTAGTAAATATTCACGCCGCCGTAAATGATCGAACTTTGGCTGGCATGGAAGGTTGCCGAAAACTGCGCGGCGATCCTGAACAACTCCAGACACTTTTTCAAGAGCCTAACTGCTCTTCTGGCGACAGGTTTTCAGAAAACCCAGCGCGGAGTCGACCGCCATCCCAAATGCTGCCAGAGGCAAAGGTAGCTGCCGGAGAAGCCATCAACCGGCCGGTGCTCCACCCGCGAACTCCATCATTTTCTCTATATCCGCCTGCATACCGGCCAACTGCTCGCGGATGATCTCCAATTGCTCCCGGGAGACCTTGTCTGCTAACTGCTGTTCAATTTCTTCCAGCCGGGCGCCGATGTCGCTCGGGCTTTTTGGCTTGTCGGGACCACCGGAAGGGTCGCCGTGGCCGGGCGGGTTACCGAAATAACCCTCCAGTTTGGCGAGGCGCACATCCATGGCAGCCACCGTGGTCTGCATCTTTTTGAATTCTTCTTCGTTCATCGTCGTGCTCTCCAGATTCGTGTAGAGGGACCCCAACAAGGAAACAAACAAAAACAACAAGGCGAAACGATTGAACCAGGCTTTCCTTTGGCGGTTTTTCCTGAATACTTCATCCGGATCGGCGCCGGGCCGGGCCCGATCCTTTTTATACTTTCGAAGGTTCCACCAGTCGAACCATTCACCGCCGAGCAAAACGGCCAATGCAAGAATCGTCGCGACTATGGCTACCATTTCGAGTTCCTTCCCTGAGGATTC
>JASBTO010000075.1 GCA_030148365.1 Kangiellaceae bacterium | reverse complement strand
CAGGGATCTTTCAGGTTCATACCCGAGTGTCGGGGAAAGCGGCGACCTTCTGAGCTTCTCCCCGGGCCATTTCTGCGCACGCGGGAACCCAGGTCGGACTCATGTACCGGCCGGGAAGATGGATTCCTGTTTAGACGGGAATGACGGACTTTATTATTCCGGCATAAAAGGCTTCCGCGCTTCGGCCACAGCCTTCGCTCGGATCCGGTCTATCCCCTGACGGATCGCCTCACCTTTGAGTCCCCGCTCGATCGGTTCACGCGTATCGGCATTTTTGGCCGCCGCAAAGCAGGCCAACAAGGCTTCCCGTTGGGGATAATCCCTATCTTCCCAGCCGGTGCGGCCGCGAAAGTCCGCCTCGCAAGCGAGGGCGAAGTCATGCAGTCGTTGGGGGCGCCGGAACGCATCAATGCGGTTGAATACCTTGAGAATGGTGGTCGGCTTCAATTCAAAAAACTTGTGCATATGGAGATGGAAGCGGGACACCAGCACCGCGAGCTCCCGGAAGTCACGGGGCACCCGCCAGCGATCGCAGACGGCTTCAATCAGCGGTACGCCGGACTCTTCATGGCCGCGATGCTGGGGCCAGTGGCGCTCGGGCGTAATGCCTTTACCGAGATCGTGGCAGACCGCGGCAAAGCGCACCCTGGTCGAGTCAGACAGTTTTGCGGCCTGCTCGAGTACCATCATGGTGTGGATACCGCTGTCGATCTCCGGATGCCATTGCTCGGGGTTGGGGACGCCCCACAGGCGATCCAGCTCCGGAAAGATTTTCTCGAGGGCGCCGGCTTCCCGAAGGCTGGTGAAATAGACCGCCGGTGTGGCTTCGCCAAGGGCCCGCTCCGTTTCTTTCCAGATCCGCTCCGGCGTTAATGTGTCCAGTTCGCCGCTGTCGCCGATCTCGCGCATCAGCTCGAGGGTTTCCGGCGCGATGCTAAAACCGAGGGGCGCGTAACGGGCGGCAAAACGGGCGACCCTGAGTACCCGCAGGGGATCTTCGGCAAAGGCCGGCGAGATATGCCGGAGCAGACGGGCGTCCAGATCGGCGCGGCCGCCGCAGGGATCGTGCAACCGGCCGTCAGGGTCCCGGGCCATGGCATTGATGGTCAGATCCCGCCGTTGCAGGTCCTGCTCCAGAGTAATTTCCGGCGAGAAGTCGCAGACAAATCCGTAGTAGCCGCTGCCGGATTTACGTTCGGTACGGGCGAGGGCATATTCCTCGCCCGTCTCGGGATGGATAAACACCGGGAAATCCTTGCCAACCTGACGGTAGCCACGTTTCTCCATGGCTGCCGGAGTTGCGCCGACCACCAGATAGTCTTTTTCGACGACCTGGCGGCCGAGCAATTCATCCCTGACGGCGCCGCCGACCAGGTAGATTTCCATGAGGACTCCCGGACTACTTCACAAACCTGATAGTCATGGGATACCGGTAGGCTTCACCGTCTCGGGCCTTGATGGCGGCAATAATGGTGACAATCAGCCAGAAAATCGCATAGGCCCCGAGAATAAGCAGCGGAATAACGAGCCAGAAAGTCAGAGAGCAGATCAGGATAATAATGAACGCGGTGATATTGAAATTAACCGCTTCCTTGCCGTGAAGGTTTACACCGGCGTATTCGTCCCGTTTCATCATCCAGATGACCAGAGGGCCGATGATGTTGCCCGCCGGAATAATCAGACCGGCAAAAGCGGCCAGATGACAGAACATGCTCCAGTTGCGCTCATCATTGGGATCGCGGGGCGGGGGAGTGGTGGTTTCCGGTGTTGCTGCGGGTTGTTCCGGTTCGTGCATTGCATACCTCCTTCGTATAATTAAGCGCCCACTATATCCCAACAGATCAGTAACTTGCCAGCGCCGCGAAGCCGGGCCGTGAAGTCAGCGACGGTCCGGACCTGCCTGATCGTGCCGGCAAAAAAAGACCGTGGAAGCGCAGTGGGAGTCACCTTGCGCTGCCGAACGGGAAGGTCGAAAAAAATTCCGGCAACGGGTTGAAATAATAATGAGAATGATTATCATTGCGATCTTTGTCCATCTCCCGGTTTACTCCATGAAAAACACTTCGATTTATGCTTTTGTCCTGGCGCTATGGTGCGTCAATTTGCAAGCCGCCGCGGCTTCAGGCCCCTACGCCATTCGCGGCGACGAGCCGGCCAACACCCTGATCGTCACGGCCACCCGCGCGCCAATCCCGGCCAGTTCCGTGCCGGCGACCATTACAGTGATTGACGGCGAGGCTATTCGCCAGCAGTTGTCCATTGCCAACTCCCTGTCAGATATCCTTGGCACCCTGTTGCCATCCTTCAGCCCTTCCAGGCAAAAGCTGACCAGCTCCGGCGAGACCCTGCGGGCCCGAAAGCCGCTGTACCTAATCGACGGGGTGCCCCAGTCCAATCCGCTGCGGGATGGCGCACGGTCGGCGAACACCATTGATCCGATGATGATCGAGCGCGTGGAAGTGATCCACGGCGCCAGCGCCATCCAGGGCATGGGCGCGAGCGGCGGTATTATCAATATCGTGACTCGCTCGGCCGGGATGGGGGCAAGTCATGAAATCAACGCCGGCGTGTCCGTGGCGCCGACGGACCCGTCCGACAGCGCCGGGTACGACGGGGGTTACCTGTGGAGTCACGGCGGCGAGACCTATGAACTGGTACTCGGTGGCCATTTCCGCGAGTCCGGCCTGTATTTTGATGGCAAGGGCAATGCCATCGGCGTCGACACAACCCAGGGCGACACCATGGATGCCGGCAGCCGGGACTTCTTCGGCAAACTGACCTATCAGCTCAATGACGAACAGCAATTGCGCCTTATGGCCAATCACTACCGGATCGAGTCCAACGGTGATTATGTGACCGTGCCGGGAGATCGCGCGGCGGGTATTCAGGCGACGTCCGTGGAAGGCGAACCGGAAGGAGATCCGGCGGAGAATGAAGTCACCACTGCCAGCCTGGAATTCAAAGACCAGAATTTGCTGGCGGGGGATTTGAGCTGGCAGTTTTTCCTGCAGGAATTTTCCGCCCTTTACGGTGGCGGTCACTTCGGCACCTTTCAGGATCCGGCTTTTGGGGACGATATTTTTGATCAATCGCGCAACGACTCCAGCAAGTGGGGATTCCGGATCACCCAGAACTGGTTGCGGGTCGGCGACTTGCCGGTCGATATCACCGCCGGTTTCGATTACCTGCAGGATACGACCTATCAGGAGTTGGCTCAGACCGGCCGTAAGTGGGTGCCAGAGACCCGCTTTGAAAACCGGGCGCCTTATCTGCAGGCCCGATACATGCACAATGGCCTGACCTTGAGTGCCGGCCTGCGCCATGAGCATGGCGAGCTGCAGGTGGACGATTTCACCACACTCTACGCCTACAACAGTGCTTTTGTGAAAGGCGGCGACCCTTCCTTCGACGAGTTGCTGACCAATGTCGGCGCCGTGTATGCCATCGCTCCGGGGTGGCGCGCCTTTGTCAGCTATTCTGAAGCTTTCAGCATGCCTGATGTCGGTCGGGTCCTGCGAGGGATCGATCAACCGAATCTGCAGGTGGACAGCTTTCTGAATCTGCAACCGGTGATCACCGAAAACCGGGAAGCGGGGGTCGAGTATCTCGGCGAGAACCTGCGCGTGTCCGCCAGCTATTACGAGTCCCGCTCTGATCTGGGTTATCGCCTGTCCCCGAATGCCGACGGGATCTATGAAGTAAACCGCGAGAAAACGGAAATCTCCGGCCTTGAGCTGGATGCCCGCTACGCGGTGAATGCCGACGCCGGCATTGGCCTGATGTACTCGAACACCGATGGCGATTTTGACAGTGATGGCGACGGCTCCGTCGACACGCCACTGACGGGCGCCAACATGACCCCGGAGCGGGTCAATCTCTATTGGACGCAGCAATGGTCAGACAGGGTCAGCAGCCGACTCCAGTGGAGCAAACTGTTTGATCACACAAAACTGTCAGGCGCCGACGCCATCAACAACTTCGATGGTTACGACACCCTGGATTTGACTGTCGGGATCAAAACCCCCACCGCCGGTGATTTTACCATCGGTATCGAGAACCTGCTGGATGAGTACTATTTCACCTGGTATGCCCAGACCGCCGGCAATGACGCCCGCAACTTTACCGGACGTGGCCGGACGGTGACGCTCAACTGGCGATATCAATGGTGAGGAGCACAAGTCTTGCATACGAATCTGGCCATTGGCGGGCGCCGGATTGATGAGGGTCAGGAAAATCTCGATGATCCTGCACAAATGGCTGGGCCTCGCGCTTAGCCTTTGGCTGTTGCTTATCTCAATCTCCGGGACCTTGTTGTTGTTCAAGACCCCCCTGCTGCAATGGCAGTATCCCGAACTGCATCTCCGGGCGGTGCCGACGGTGCAGGAGACCGCCCGGCTGTTTGATTATGTGTCCGGCCGCTATGCCTACTTCCCGACGGAGCGGCATCCGTGGATCGAAGTGGTCGATGAGGCAGATAGCCATCACTATTATTCCGGCTCCGGAGACCTGTTGCTGTCCCGGCCGCCCCTCGGCGACTGGATCGACTGGATGGTGGAGTTGCATCATCATTTGTTGCTGGGTAAGTTCGGCGAGCAATTGCAGGGGGTGCTGGGGTTGGCCAGCTTAATGCTGGTGGCCAGTGGCCTGATCAAATGGTGGCCCGCAAAGGGGCTTCGCAAAAAGGACTTCAGCGTGCGCCTCGCCCGACCGGGTCACAAACACTGGGGACAGACTCTCTGGCAATCCCACCGGACTCTGGCGGTGGTGCTGTTCCTGCCCATGGTGCTGGCGCTGGCGACCGGGACCGCGATGATCTATCACTCGGCGGTCCAGGCGGGCTTCGAGGCGTTGTTTCCGCAACCGGGCAAGGTTCGGGAGCCGGCAGTGACGGCGCCGGTTGCGATTGCTGGCAACTGGAGTAAGAGGCTGGTCATCACCCGGCAGCTGATGGCGACAGCCGAGCCCCGACTGGCTTACCTGAACACCGGGCGGCTGCGTCTCGCCCAACCGGAGGAGTGGCATCCGAATGGCCGCAGCAGCATCACCTTCGGCGGGCAAGGCCGGCAGGTTGTGAACTGGCATGACACCCGGGAGCAGACTCTCGGCTACCGGCTCGCGCAAACTGTCTACCCGCTGCACATCGCTGCCGTGGGCGGTAACTTTTTCCTGACGGCGGTGACCCTGGGCGGCACGGTGCTGGTTTTTTTGACCGTAACCGGTGTCTGGTTCTGGATCTGGCGCGGACGGCGACGGCCTCGACGGAATCGCTGAAGCCGGCCCACTGCGACATTTTTTTCTGGCTCCTGTCCGCAAAATCGGTAAAGTAGGGGAGTCACAGGGAACCAATACAGGCAGGTTGAAGCAGACACGTTATGGAGTACATGGATCAGCTGACCATTTTTCTGGATGTCGTCATTGCCACGGTATTGGCCGCGGCAATTGGCGCCGAGCGGGAAAGCGCCAACAAGCCCGCCGGTATCCGGACCAACATGATCGTCGGCGGCGCCAGCTGCCTCATTGTTTCGATCACCATTCCGCTTATCGACTTTATCAATCAGTACAATCCGCAAGAAATTTTACGGGTTGACCCGATCCGGACTCTGGAAGCGTTGGTAGTCGGTGTCAGCTTTATCGGCGCCGGCACCATTCTCAAGCACAAGGGCTCGGAGCGGGTTGAAGGCCTGACCACGGCTGCGACTCTGCTGTATTGCGCCGGTATCGGCATCTGCACGGCGCTGAAACAGTATGTACTGGCCATTTGCGTGACCCTGTTGATTGTATTCGTCAATTACATCGTCAGGCTGATCGTCCGCAGATTCACCGGTCGCGATCCCGAGGCTCCGGCACCGCCGAGTTGACGGTCGCCGGCACTGCGGGGCGCAAGCTGGTCACTGTTGAAGAAATCGTCTTATAATGGCTGAATCGATCATGACCGGAATATCCGGCGCGGCAAGCACCTGTTCCCCCTGGAGACTATGTACAGTCATTACTTTGGCCTGAAGGAAACACCTTTTTCAATCTCCCCGGATCCCCGCTACCTGTTCATGAGTGAGCGGCACCGGGAAGCTCTGGCCCACCTGCTCTATGGTGTCGGCGAAGGCGGCGGCTTCGTGTTGTTGACGGGCGAAGTCGGCACCGGCAAAACCACCATCTGCCGTTGTCTGCTGGAGCAGTTGCCGGCCAATACCCGGCTGGCCTACATACTTAATCCGAAGCTTAACGCCATCGAATTGCTCGCCACCATGTGCGACGAGCTCGGTATTCGTTACCCCCAGGGAGAGTCGAGCCTCAAGGTGTTTACCGATTTGCTCCGGGATCGGCTGCTCGACAACCACCGGCAAGGGCTCAACACGGTGCTGATGATTGATGAAGCCCAGAATCTCAGCGTCGAGGTTCTCGAACAGATCCGGTTGCTGACCAATCTGGAAACCAACAAGAAAAAACTCCTGCAAATCATTCTGATCGGCCAGCCGGAGCTGCAGGAACTGCTGGCCCGCAAGGAACTGCGACAGCTGGCCCAAAGGATTACGGCCCGCTACCACTTGCGGCCCCTGTCGCTGGCCGAGACCGAAACCTACATCTGCCACCGGCTGCAAATCGCCGGGGTTAACCAGCCGCTGTTCTCGCGCAAGGCGCTGCGGCTTATTCACAAGTCCAGCCAGGGCGTGCCACGCCTGATCAACGTGATTTGCGATCGGGCCCTGATGGGCGCCTATTCTCGTAACCGCAATCAGGTCGACGTGCCGATCCTCAAGCCGGCGGTCGCCGAAGTCCTGGGGATGCCGGAAGAGACCATTATTGATGATCACAAGCCTTCCGGCGTGCGTCGCTTTGCCGGCGCCGCGGCGCTGATGTTGCTGGGCGCGGGGCTGGTCTATGCCTACCAGTACTGGCACCTGCCGGAATCCCGGCCCATTACCGAAGCGGCTTCCGGGCCCGAAAAAAACGACGCCGGAAAAACCAAAGGCGAACTCTCCGACAGCCTGATAGCGCCCGCGGCCGCCGACAATCTCAGTGGTTCGATCGCGGAAACCGGTCCCGAACCGGAACCCGCGGAGCCGGAAAGCGCGGCCATGATCGGGGAGGTGTTGCCGGTCGAGCCGGAAACCCTTGAGCAGACCCTGCTCGGTGGCGAATTTGTGGATCGTTACGGGGATGCTGCCAATACCAGCCTGCTGGCCCTGTGGGGTGTTGACTATAATCCGGACCGGGATGGCAGCGGTTGCGACCATGCCCGCCAATACGGATTGCAGTGCCTGACCGGCAGCGAGGAGCACTGGCGACGGATTGAGCAATTCAACCGACCGGTCAACCTGAAGTTTGCCAGTGAAAGCCGCGGTGTTTTTTGGGGCACCCTCAAAGCCATCGAGGACGACGAATTTGTGTTGCAGTTCGGCCGGCGTGAAGTTCGCATCGATCGCGAGCGGGTCTTGCCGCTTTGGCAGGGCGACTATCAACTGGTCTGGAAAACCCCGCCGGGCTATGTCAGCGAACTGAATATCGGTGCTGCCGGACAGCCGGTGGTCTGGTTGTCCCGCACCCTGACGGATCTCTACGGGGAGGATCTGTCGACCGGCACCTATGACGCCCGGCTCAAGACCCGGGTGCGCAGGTTCCAGCGTGGCGCCTATCTGGTCCCCGATGGCATCGCCGGTGCCCAAACCCTGATTATGCTCAATACCCGGGTATTGCCGGACGTGCCGCGCCTGGTCACGGGCAAGGACGTCTGATGTCCTACATTCTTGACGCCATCCGCAAATCGGAATCAGAAGAAGAGCAGGGCCAGATCCCGACCCTGCACAGCCAGCATGCGGTCGCCGAAACGGAACCTGACAATGTCAGCTATCTGCGCCTGCTGATCCCGGCTTTTCTGGTGCTGATGATTATCCTGAGTCTGGTGATCTGGTTCGCCACCGACGGTCCACCGACGGGGGAGCCGGCGCTTGCGGCACCACAAACGGCAACTCCGACGGAAGTCGCGACGGTGCGACAGGTGGAACTCAAGCCGGTGACCAATCCTCTGACCCGTGAAAAGATCACCCAACCGGAACCGGAACGGGTGCGGCGGGTCGAGGAAGTGCCTCCGGCAACTTTCAACGATACCGAAATTGTACTGGGTGGGAACCAGCCGGCGGCGGTAACCCCAGTAGCGCAGGCGTCGGATTTTGCCTCGCCGACACCGTCATCACAGGCCGAAGAAGGGACGCAATCCGGCTCGGATGGCGTGGATATTTTTACCCTGCCCGTCACCGAGCAGCGAATGCTGCCGGATATTGACTATTCCAGTCATATTTACTCCGAGAACGCCGACAAGAGTTTCGTGATTATCAATGGCCGACTGCTCAACGAGGGCGACTTCGTGGACGGAAATCTGCGCCTGATCCGGATCCGCGAGAACGATGTGCTGCTCGACCTCAAAGGCCGGCGTTATTCACTCAAGTCACTGACCGATTTCAGCAAGCCCTGATCATGACGCCGATGATGCGAGTGATCTTCAAGCTCTGTATCGGGCTTTTGTCACTGCTCTGCATTCTTGCGGTCATCGGTTTTTTCATGCCGGCCCATTACAGCGTCAGCCGCAGCCTGGTCATCGAGGCGCCTCCCGGCCGGATTTTCGACTACCTCGAAGATCTGCGGGAATGGCGGCATTGGGATGCCTGGCACGAGATGGAGCCGGAAGCCCGTTTCGAGTATTCCGAACCCAGCCACGGCAAGGGCGCTCATCAACGCTGGGTCGGGAACCGGATTGGCAGCGGCGAGTTGACGATTACCGGCATCGTTGAAAATGAAAAGTTGGTCTATGATCTCTATTTCGCCAATTTTGGCAGCCGCTCCGTCGGCAAACTGGAGCTCGAGCCGGTCGAAGGTGGCACCCGGGTCACCTGGTCTGACAGTGGCGGACTCGGTCGCAACCCTTACATGCGCTTATTGGGACGTTTTTTTGACAGCTGGATAGGCGCTGACTTCGAGCGTGGCCTGCAACGGCTCAAGGAGTTGGCGGAAGCCCCGGTGCCCGGACGTTACCGGGCCTGATCGCTGTCCGGCGGATTCGCCGTCGCGCCATTTTCTTCTGCCGGCGCCAGCTCGGCGATGATCAGACTGGCATTTTCAAAAACCGCCTGACCCATGGCCTGGACCTGCTCCGGGGTCATGGCCTCCAGTACCGCCGGGTAGTCGGTGAAAAGTTCGTAGTCGAGCCCGGCCTGCTCATAATGATGGATCAGCCCCAGCCACTCGCTGTTGACCCGCAAGCTGGTGCGGTAATCCTGAAGCATGGTTTGTGCGGTACGGTCCACTTCGGCGGTGGTGACGCCGTCTTCGAGCATCCCGTCGAGGATCGCCCGGGCCGCCCGGATCAGCTCATCGGTACGGGCCGGATCACAGGTAAAACTGATATTGGCTTCAAACAGGCCAATGGGTCGCCGGCCGAGAGACAGGGACGCGCCGACCGAATAAACGCCGCCCAGATTTTCCCGTAATTCCTCCCGCAAGCGCACTGACAGGATCTCTTCAAAAAATGCCAATTTCCGCTGGGCCATTTTGCTCCACGGGAAGGGCTTGTGAAATTTGAGTTGTACCTGGGTCTTGTTCTCGGTGCCCCATTGGCGGACGAATTCGTGTTGGCCTTCGATCAGCCGGATGTGCCGATCGACCCAGGTTTCCTTCTCGCCGCGGCCGGGCAGGCTGGCGATCCAGGTGGCGAGCAGTGCTTCCAGTTTTTCAGGGTCGAAGTTGCCGACAATGGCGAATTCGAAATTGGCGGCGTTGGCAAAGCGTTGCCGATAGAAATCCAGTGCCTTGCCGGCATCTATCTGGCGAGCCAGTTCGACGCTCCAGGGTTGTTTGCGAAAGTGATCCCCAAACAGGAATTTCCGATAGGCGTCGCCAAAGCGCTGGCCCACATTGGCGGTGCGGTTGCGCTGGTAATCCAGCACCCGGGTGATATGGGAGGCGACAATCTCGTCGTCGATCCGCGGCTCGGTGAAATACAGGTGCACCAGTTGCAACAGCAGCTCCAGATCTTCCGGGGTGCTGGCGCCGCTGATCCCCTGTTCATAACTGTTGATCCAGGTCCGCACAGACGCGCTGGTGCCGGCCAGCAATTTGCGCAGTTCGGTCACCGTAAAATCACCGATGCCGGAGTCGGCCACCAACCCGGCGGCTTCGCCGGCGGAGCGAAAGTTGTCATCGTCGGCCAGGGACACGCCGCCGGGTGCAAAGGCCCGCAGCAGGATCTCTGCCTGTTTGAAGTCCGTGGCTTTGGTCACCACCTGGATGCCGTTGCTCAAGGTCAGGCGCACCGCATCGATTTCCGGCACCGGTTGGCGGTCGACAATACTGCCGGGTCGGGGCGGCGTCGCGATCAGACTGGCGTCGGCAATCGACTCTTGCCAGGGCTCCAGTTTCACTTCCGGCGCCTTGGCCAGCAGTGCCCGCAGTTGTGGCTCAAGATCGGCCGTTAGCATGCCATTGTCCGGCCCGGTGATCAGCAGCAGCTGAGGCGGGCTCTGGGCAATTTCCCGCAACCGGCCATTGATGTCCGCCAGGGAAATTTCCGGCAGCAGCTCCCGGATCAGGGCGTCGGCCTGATTGACGCTCAGAAAGGGCGCGCCGGTGAGGAAGTGCTCGAGGTAGTCGCCGGTCAGGTGGCTGGAAGGGAAATTGTCCTGATCCTGGACGGTGATGGATGCCTGCAGCAGCAGGTTCTTTTTCGCGCGCTCCAGTTCCGATCCGAGCAGGCCGTGATGCAAGGCCCGGTGCCATTCTTCGAGCAGCCGCTCAAAACTTTCGAGTACACCGGATTCCTCGGTACGGGCGGTCAGTCCAAACAGGAACTGATCGCCGGCCAGTTGCTGGAGGCTGATGCCGGCGCCCAGAAAGGGCGGGTTGGGTGCCCGGCCAACCTCGTCAAGGCGGTTGTTGAGGATCGACAGTAGCAGATTGTTGGTCAGGGACTGGCGGTATTGGTCACGGGTCCGGGCGATTGGCAGGGTCAGGCGCAAACCGAGTTGCAGGGTGGTGGTGTTGGCCTCGGGGTCTGTGGCCAGCACAAAGCGGAGCTGGTCCGGCACCGGTAGCGGCCAGTCCCGCGGCTTTCCGGGCCGCCGGTTATCAAGCGTGCCGAGGCTCTGTTCCATCAGTCTCTTGATCAGCCCGGGTTCGAAGTCGCCGACGGCGACCAGTGCCATATTGCGGGGCTGGTACCAGCGCCGGTAGAACGCCCGCAGTTGCTCGGTGGAAATGCCGGCGAGAGTCTCCCGGGTGCCAATCGGTTGCCGTTCCAGATAGCGGGAGTCGGCGTAGAGAGCGGGCCGGATTACTTCCTGCAGGCGCTCCCCCAGACCCTTTCGGGCGCGCCATTCTTCCACAACAACCGGTCGTTCCTGTTCGACGTCGGCGGGATCGAGACTCAGGTAATGGGCCCAGTCGGTCAGTACCTGGAAAGCGCGGGGCAAATTGTCCGGTTCGTCGAGGGGCACTTCGAGGACATACAAGGTGCGGTCGAAGCCGGTATAGGCGTTCAGGTGGGAGCCAAAGCGCATGCCGATGGACTGGAACCAGTCGATGAGTTCATTGCGGGCAAAATGGCGGCTGCCATTGAAGGCCATGTGCTCAAGATAGTGGGCGATGCCCTGTTCGTCGCTCTGCTCTTCGAGGGAGCCAACCCGCACCACGAGGCGCAGGGAGGCGCGTTGCGCGGGACGCCCGTTGGCGCGGATGTAATAGGTGAGGCCGTTGTCGAGTTGGCCGTGCAGCACGGCCGGGTCCAGCGGCAACCGTTGCTCGTTCTGCGCAGCTTCACTTTCGGAAGTCGCCGGCGCCAGGCTCTGGCAGCCTCCGAGCAGCAAGACCACGCACAAACAGAAAAACCGGATCGGGACGGGCATCAAGTCTCCATGACAGCGGGCCGGTCGCAGACCAGGGCCCGGGGCAGGGAATTCTTGACCCGGGAACCGAGGTGTTTGCCAAGCCCGAGGGGCGCGTCCCTGAACCATAACAGAACCTCGCCCTTGCCGGGATCCGCAGCCGGCGCCTCCAGATCCCGCCCCTGACAAAAAGCCGTCGCCTGGCCGGCATCCAGATCCACCCGCGACTTCTCGAATTGGTCGCCAAAAGCCATCGCGAATTCATGATGCAGTCGCCATTGCCGGCCATGCCGGGTCGCCACCTTGACGCCAATGCGATCAAACCGCAGCCGGCCCAGCAGCGAGTCAATGCCGTCGGGGAACAACCAGAAATCCTGGTCCCGCTGCCAGAGTCGGGAGCGCAGTTCCTCGCCGTCGAAGCGGAAGCGGGTGCGCAGGTAGTCGAGCAGCGCCCGGGCGTCCTTGCCCGGCACCGGCTGGAACGGGAAGCGGCCTTGCCGACTGGTTTTTTCCGGCGCCGGTACGCTGCCGGTTTTCCGGAACCGGGCGACAAAAAAACCTTCGCTGTCGAACTGGTGGGGCAACAGGTGCAAATAGCCTTCATCGGTCAGTGCACGGTCGGCGCCCTCGAACAGGGCCTCCAGGGAGTCGACGGCCAGATGCTCGGGAAAGGCGTCAAGCAGGCGCTGACAGACCGCCTGGTTTTCCTCCCGGTTCAGGGTGCAGGTGGAGTAGACGAGGCGTCCCCCCGGCTTCAGGGCATGGAAGGCACTGCGCATCAGCTGTTCCTGCAGATCCGCCAGCTCCGCGATACGCACCGGATCCCAGTCCCGCAGGGCGTCCGGATCCTTGCGCACCGTGCCTTCGCCGGAGCAGGGCGCATCCAGCAAGATGGCATCAAAGGCCTCGCCGGCGTAGTCGCCAAAACTGCGGCCGTCGAAGTGGGTCAGGCAGGTATTGCTGATCCCGCAACGTTGCAGGTTCGAATACAGACCCTTGACCCGGCTGCCGGACAATTCATTGGCGACGATCAGGCCCCGGTTACCCATTTCGGCGGCGAGTTGGGTGGTTTTGCTGCCGGGCGCCGCCGCCATGTCGAGGACCCGCGCCGGCGCCCCAATGCCGTCCATGAGGGCGGCCACCGGCAACATGGAACTGGCTTCCTGAATATAGACAAGGCCTTGCAGGTGGGCGATGAAATTGCCCAGCGCCTCGCTGTCGTCCGCTGCTCGTTGCAGCCAGAAACCGTCGGCGCACCAGGGGATTTGAGTGAGTTGCCAGCCCCGGGCGGCGGCTCGCGCCGCAAAGGTCTGTGGAGTGATTTTCAGGGTATTGACCCGCAGCGCCCGGCGCAGGGGACTGCGACAGGCGGCTGTGAAGTCCGCGAGTTCGGATGCCGGCAGAGCGCCGGTTTCGATCAGGTGCCGGAGGAAGGCCTCCGGAATGGCGGCGTCAGCCAAACCGGCACCCATGGATTGATCGCCCGGCGCTACGCATCGCCCAGAGACAGCAGGGTGGCGTTACCGCCAATCGCCGCCGTGTTGTTGGTGCGTGTGTGCTCCGTGGCAAACTGGTGCAGATAGAAGGGGCCCCCGGCTTTCGGGCCGGTGCCGGACAGGCCCTGGCCGCCGAAAGGCTGGACCCCGACGGTCGCGCCGATCATGTCCCGGTTGATGTAGACATTGCCGACCCGCACCCGGGAGTCGATATAGAAAGCCGTGCTCTCGTTGCGGCTGTGGATACCGAGGGTCAGGCCGAAGCCGTAGCCGTTGATGCTGTCGATAACCTTGTCGAGTTCCCGGGCCTTGTAGGTGACGATATGCAGGATCGGGCCAAACCATTCCTGGGTGAGTTCGTCGATCCCGCCGATGGTGAATGCGGTCGGCGCCAGGAAGAAGCCCCGGGCATCGGCGTCCGGTTCGGGCGCTCTGGCAACCAGCTGATTGCCGTCGGTCAGGTGCTCGATATGGGACTGCAGTTCGGCCAGCGACTGGGCATCGATAACCGGGCCGACATCGGTGTCGAGTCGGGTCGGATCGCCGAGCTTGATCTGAGCCATAGCGCCGGTCAGCACTTCAATAATGCGGGGCGCGATTTCTTCTTGCAGGTAGAGCACCCGCAGCGCCGAGCAGCGCTGTCCGGCGCTGGTAAAGGCCGAGCGGATGACATCGGCGCAGACCTGCTCCGGCAGCGCCGAGGAGTCGACAATCATGGCGTTCTGACCACCGGTTTCGGCAATCAGCACGGCTATCTGACTGTCCCGCGCCGCAAGCGTCCGGTTGATGGTGTGGGCGGTCGCGGTGGAGCCGGTAAAGGCAACGCCGGCGACCCGGGGATCCGACAGCAACACCCGGCCGATCAGGGAGCCGGAGCCGGGGACATAGTGCAGCACGTCCTGGGGCACGCCGGCCTGGTGCATCAATTCAATGGCCCGGAATCCGACCAGGGAGGTCTGTTCGGCGGCTTTGGCGAGGACGGTGTTGCCGGCGACCAGCGCGGCAACCACCTGGCCGGTGAAGATGGCCAGCGGGAAATTCCACGGACTGATGCAGACGAACACACCGCGGCCCTGCAGATAGAGCTCGTTGCTTTCACCCGTCGGTCCCGGCAGCACGATGGGCTCGCCGAAATCCGCCCGCGCCTGGGCGGCATAATAGCGGCAGAAATCCACCGCTTCGCGGACTTCGTCAACACCGTCATGCATGGTCTTGCCGCCGTCACGGGCGCACAGGGCGATGAGTTCGTGCTTGTGGCTCTCGAACAGATCGGCAATTTGCTCAAGCAGCTGGGCGCGCTGACGTACCGGCGTCCGGCTCCAGCGCGGCGCCACTGCGGCGGCGACATCCAGAGCCTTCAGGGCTTCCGGTTCGTCGGCCTTTTTCAGGGTGCCGATACAGTGGTCGGTGTCGTAGGGGCAAAAGACCTCGATGGCGCCTTTGCCGGTCGCGGTTTCACCATTGATCAGGGGCGTCGCATGCCACTGCTTGTCGAGATGTTTGTGAACTTCTTCCATGAACGGCTCGATCTGGCTGTCGACGCGCAGGTTGGTGCCTGTCGAGTTCAGCCGGCCGGGGCCATAAATGTGCGGCGGCCGCGGGATTTTGTCGTTATGCAGGGTCTCGAAACCGCGCAGCACCTCGCAGGGGTGCACGACCAGATCCGCGATCGGTGTCTTCTCGTCGACCAGCCGGTGTACGAAGGAGGTATTGGCACCGTTTTCCAGCAGTCTGCGGACCAGGTAAGGCAGCAGTTCCTTGTGCTCGCCGACGGGTGCATAGATCCGGCACTTGAAGTTCGGGTGCTCTTTCAAAAACAGATCGTAAAGCACCTCGCCCATGCCGTGCAGGCGCTGGAACTCAAAATCCGAGCGATCGCCGGCCATGTGCATGATCGAAAGCACGGTCTGGGCATTGTGGGTGGCGAACTGGGGATAGAAGGTGCCGTCGCAGCTGAACATGTAGCGGGCACAGGCCAGATAGGAGACATCCGTGGCGGCCTTACGGGTAAAGACCGGGTAACTTTCGACGCCGGCTTGCTGGCTCCATTTGATCTCCGAATCCCAGTAGGCGCCCTTGACCAGGCGTACCGGGATGCGGCGGCCGTGCTTTTGGGCAAGGGCGTTGAGCCAGCCCAGCACCGGCAGGGCCCGCTTGGAATAGGCCTGCACGACCATGCCGAAGCCGTCCCAGTCCTTGCAGATCTCTGACGCATAGACTTTCTCGAACACCTGCAGGCTCAACTCCAGGCGATCCATTTCTTCGGCGTCAATGGTCAGTGCCACATCAAGGGACTTGGCCTGGGCGGCCAGCTTGCCCAGAGACTCGACCAGCTCTACCAGTACCCGCTCGCGCTTGCCGTGCTCGTAACGGGGATGGATGGCGGACAGCTTGATGGAGATGCTCGGCGGCGCCACGCCTTTCGGGACCTTGGCCTTGCCGACCTTGTCGATGGCCCGCGCGTAGGAATCAAAGTAACGATCCGCGTCATCCTGGGTAAAGGCAGCTTCGCCAAGCATGTCGAAGGAATGGGTATAGCCTTTTTCCATGCTGGACTTGCCGCGCTTCATGGCCTCTTCGATGGTGCGGCCGAGGACAAACTGGCGGCCCATGATGCGCATGGCCTGGTTCATGGCCTGGCGGATCACCGGCTCGCCGAACTTGGAGACCAGACCCTTGATGGCACTCTCCGGGCGACCTTCACCCTCAGGCGTGGTTTCCAGGATGCGGCCGGTGAGCATCAGCCCCCAGGTGGAGGCGTTGACCAGAAAGGACTCACTCTGCTTGAGGTGTTTTTTCCATTCCGCGGCGCTTATCTTGTCCTTGATAAGGGCGTTGGCAACATCGGCATCCGGGATCCGCAGCAGCGCTTCGGCCAGACACATGAGAATGATGCCTTCCTTGGTGGACAGGCTGTACTGCTGCAGAAAGGCTTCGACGCCTTCCCGGGCCTTGTCGTCGGCGCGGATGCGTTTGACCATTTCCGTCGCTTCCCGGGTGACTTCCCGGATGTCCTCTTCCTCGGGGGTGGCGATAGCCAGCAATTCTTCCAGGTAGGCCGACTCGTCGACCATGTAATTGTCGGTGACGACTTGCCGCCACTGCTCCAGACCGAGGTCCTGATATTCGCCGCCAAGGGCCTTGCTTGCTTCAAACATGGTTTAACCTTCAAAACAATGCCGCACTTGCGGCGCACAGGAAAAGGGGCCTGGGATCTCCTTGGCCAGTATTAACGCCAGCCCGGCTGACGGCGTCGTCGCAACATGAATCGGGTCAGAATCCAGCCGACCAGCAGGCCGCTGCCGAGCACCAGGGCGCCGGCATAGAAAAAGTCGGTACGGAAACGGTCTTCAAGCCGGGAATTTTGCTGGCGCAAGGCCGCATTTTCCGTATCCAGACGGGACACCTGTTCCTGAAGATCGCTGTTCAGCTTGTTGATCGACTGGACATCGCCCATGCGGCGCTTGAGTTGGGTAATTTCGTTGAGTTGCTGTTCGATAGTCGCGTTGGCTTCGCTCAGCAGCACCCGGGAGGATTTATCCGGGGTAATAAAGTCGCTTTTGACCCACCCGGTCTTGCCGTCTTCGGTGCGTACCCGGGTATAGGTTCCGGAGCTCTCGAAGGCCTCAACCTGTTGACCCGCAACCACTTGCCCGATCACCCGGTAGCGGTCAGTCGAGCCACTGCGCATGTTGACGCTGAGGGACTCCTTGACGTAGCGGACCTCGGCGAGGGCGGCGGTGCTCACCAGCATCATGAGGGAGCAGACGAAAGTGGTAACCAATATCTTCATTGCACAACCTTGGCGCCGTGACAGGGCGCTATATTGTAGTCGAAAAGAAAGCCGCAGAGTATAACAGCGGTTTTGCAGGATTCTGAGTAAAAATCGACAACCCCGGGCAATTTTTCTGCCCGGGGCCGGTGGTATGAAGAGCGGGGTGAACGGCCGATCAGACGGCGAACAGTCCCTTGAAGAAGAAGAAGAACAGAATGGACAGCAAGGCACCTGCCGGCAGCGTGATGATCCAGGACAGGAAAATGGTCCGCACAACGTTCAGGTTCAGCGCCGCCAGGCCCCTCGCCATGCCGACACCGAGTACCGCGCCGACCAGGGTATGGGTGGTCGAAATGGGCAGGCCGGTACCGGACGCGATGACCACGGTGGTGGCGGCCGCCAGCTCCGCAGCGAAGCCTCGGCTCGGGGTCAATTGAGTGATTTTTTTGCCGACGGTGGCAATCACCCGGTGGCCGAGGGTCGACAGGCCGATCACGATGCCGATCGCTCCAATCAGCAGTACCCAGGGCGGCAGGGCGGACTTGGCGACAATTTCGCCGCCGTGGGAAACCACGGAGACCACGGCCGCCAGGGGGCCGATAGCGTTGGCCACGTCATTGGAGCCGTGGGCAAACGCCATGCCGCAGGCAGTGACGACCATCAAAATCGCGAAGATTTTCTCGACACTGGCAAAATGAAATTCCTTGTTGGCCTCCGGGTCATCCTTGATGCGGGCGATAAAGTATTTGCCGACCAGCAGAATGATGACGCCGGTAGCGGTCGCGATGGCGATACTCTCGCCGGTCGAGAGGTCGATGCCGACATGTTTGAGTCCCTTCAGCATGGTCACCAGGGCAATCATGAAGCCTGCCAGGAACATGTAGAAGGGCACATAGCGACGGGCCCTGCCCAACGGATCCTCGGTATCGAGAATAAGCTTCTGGACGCTGACGAACAGCATAAAGGCGAGGGTACCGGCCAACAGCGGTGACACGACCCAACTGGCGACAATCGAGCCTACCTTGCCCCAGGATACAGCTTCCATGCCGACACCGACGGCGGCAAAACCGACGATGGCACCGACAATCGAGTGGGTGGTGGATACCGGCCAACCGAATTTGGTGGCGATCAGCAGCCAGACCCCTGCCGCCAGCAGGGCCGACATCATGCCGAATACCAGCAGATCCGGCGTATCGATAAAGTATCCCGAGTCAATAATGCCCTTGCGGATGGTCGAGGTGACCTCGCCACCGGCAAGGAAAGCGCCGGCGAATTCGAAAACCGCGGCAACCAGAATGGCCTGTTTGATAGTCAGGGCGCGGGAGCCGACGGAGGTACCCATGGCATTGGCCACGTCGTTGGCGCCAACGCCGAAGGCCATCAGGAAGCCGAACGCCGCCGCGAGCCAGATGAGGGTGGTGCCGTATTCAGCAACAAATTCCATAATCTTGTCTCTCTTTTCGGCAAGGCATCAACCGCACCTTGCCGCTTGCTTGTGACGGGTTAACGGGCGATGAGCATTTCCAGCCGGGAGCCGACGCGCTGCGCGGTGTCAGCCAGCTCGCCAATCCACTCAATGGTCTTGTACAGAAAGATCACATCCACGGCCGGCAATTCGGATTCCAGCGCAAACAGGTTGGAGCGCAGGACCCGCTGCAAGTCATCGGTATCATTTTCGATTTCGTCGAGCTGGGTGATCATTTCTTCCACCATGGTCGCTTCGCGGCCACGGAAGCCGGTGACCACCAACTCGTCGAGTTCCTGTATGGCTTTGAGGGCCTGTGCGGAAGCGTCGATACAGCGCGCCACGAAAGTCTTGAGTTCGTCATGAATGCTGGCCGGGAACTGCATCTTGCGTCCGGTAACCAGGCCGGCGACATCCCGGGCGCGGTTGGCAATCTTGTCCTGACGGGATAAAAGGGACAGCAAATCGGAGCGGGCTACGGGCAGAAACAGGCCTTTGGGCAGGTGCAGGCGCAGGTCCCGTTTCAGATCGTCGGCTTCGTTCTCCAGATCGCGGATCCGTTTCTGGATCTGCTCGGCCCGGTCCCAGTCATTGGCGCAGGCGGCATCGAAGAAATCCTTGACCAGCGAGGTGCATTCGTGAACCTTGGCCATATGATCCTGCATGGGCCGCATCGGTGAAGATGCAAAAAGATCCAGGATGGGATTGGTCATCGTGGTGACTCTCTTGGCGTTGGGTTAAAAGGGGCATTATAGAGCCCGATCCGCCAGAGTGCCATTCAAAGGTGGCAGCGACTTTGACCGGACTGTAAACTGCGGGTTACGCCACTTCCGGCGGGCAGGGACCATGGACTTTGAATGGCTGAAGAAATAGAAATCAAACTTGCAGCGACCCCGGAATCGCTGGAAAAGATTCTGGCGATGCCGTTTGATGACGCGGAGGAAACGGCCAGCTGGCAATCACAATCCCTGCACAATACCTACTTTGATACGGCTCACTGCCATCTGCGGGACGCTGAAATAGGCCTGCGCATCCGGTGCCACAATGGCCAGCGCGTGCAATCCGTCAAATCGGCCGGCAGAATTATCGGCGGCCTCTATCAACGCAATGAATCGGAAGTGGAAGTGCCGGCCGGCGAGCCGGACATTCAGGCGGTCGAAGAGCCTTACCTGCAGATTATTCTCGAAGAAGCCGTCGACGAGGACGGCGCCCTGGAGCCCGTCTTCAAGACGGATTTTACCCGTCACACCCGGCGCTTGTGCTATGCCGACGGCACTGAAATAGAGTTGGCTCTGGACTCGGGGAACATCACCTGCAATGGTCGCCAGACCGATATTTGTGAAGTCGAGCTGGAACTCAAGGCCGGCGAATCGCAAGCGCTGTTTGAGCTCGGCGAAAAGCTGATCAGCGAATACAGTCTGGTGCTGGACAGTTCCTCCAAGGCCGAGCGAGGCTATATCCTGTGCAAAGACGTCGATCCGGGCGAGCGCCGGTTCACGATGGTCGAACTGGATCCTGCGAAAAGTGCGGAAGAGGCTTTTGAAACCATTGCCTACGCCGGTTTGCGGCACTGGCAATTTTTCGAAAAACAGCTGCGCCGCCAGCACACCGCCCGGTCTGTCGTGCAGATGCAGCGGGCGTTATTGTATATCCAGCATATGTATTCGGTATTCGGCACTCTCCTGCCCCGCCACGCCGGTACCGAACTGCGCAATTCCTGGACCCGGGTGACTCACGCCATGTCGCCGGTTCATGAAAAGGCCCGGCAAACCCAGTGGTTGGCGACCCTCAGGGACAAAGGTCACGAATTGCCGCCGGGTAATGAATTCGAGGCGCAACTGGCGCAGGAACTTGAGCAGGAAATCGAGCGGTTTATCAGTTTTCTCGACAGCCCCGGTTACAACAAATTGATGCTCGGTCTGTCCCGCTGGCTGTATCGCCGCGAGTGGCGCGGGGAGATCAAGGAACAGGCGGAAGGCCGCCTGCAAAAAGGCATCCGCACCTTTGCCGGCAAGCAACTCGATCACGTCATGCATGACCTGACCCGCACCCTGCATCCGCGAAATGATTTGCTCGTCGATGAATATTGCGAGCAGGAAGCGAAGCTGGCGCGGGCCCTCGATATCGGCCTGTTTTTCGGATCACTGTTCGATAACAAGAGTCGTCGGGAATTTCGCCAGCACTGGCTGGACCTGCTGGAGAGCATTCGCGACTTGAAGCGGTTTGAATTTTTTGCCGAGGCGCGTCGGATTGTCGAAAAACAGGATGCCATCGATGAGGACTGGTTATTGCGGCAGCAGCACATGGGCGTCGCCCGCCTCGACGACGATCGGCGCGAGGCCTTCCGGTCCAAACCCTATTGGACCATGTCCTGACCCCATTCACGGATTCTCGTACTGCCGGTTTATTGCTGCAATGCCGGCGGCATCGGACAATCCAGGTGCTCGGCGATCGCCCGGATTAGCTCAATCTCTTCAACCCGCAGGATCCCGTCCTGCCGGGCGCAGTCCGCCAGCGTTGTCAGCAAGGGTTTCTTCAGCAGCGGGGACAGCCGCGAAAGGCGGCTCAGGGCCCGGTGAATTTTTTCGGCCTCGAAGCCCTGCGCCTGCCAGCGAACGCCGGTGAAACCGAAGCTGGCCATGGCGGCCTCGAAGGCCTGTTGCTGTTTTTCCGCCGCTTCTCCGCCGGCGTCGAGCACGCTGCTGACGATCAAGGCAATTTCACTTTCCAGACCTTTCCAGGATCGCAGAGAGCGCCGATCCCGGCCGGAACTGTCGCCCAGAGCCTTGCGCAGCAAGGAATACAGCAGGTACTCGAAGGGCGTAATCTGTTGGTCCTGCCGGATCAGGGATTTCATCAGTTTCAGCAGTGCGGCCGCATCCGTGTCTGAGAGGCGGCGAAGGCTCGGGATGGCCAGATCGATCAAGGCCAGTCGCTGCCGGCGCTGGACTTGCCCGAGCGGGGTCATTAGGCGGGCGACCTCAAGCGCTTGTCCGGTCCCCAGAGTGGCCTCAATTTCCTGTAGCAATGGCTCACGGTGGTCGTGGTTGTCCGTCAGCAACAGGGCAAGCACCAGATGCCGGGAACTGGATTGCGCATGAGTTTGCCGGGCGGCCTGGCGCAGCGGCGCCGGCAAACCGGCAATCAGGCCGGCGGCATATTGCCGGTGCGCGGGTGAGGGGTTGCCGACGGAATCCACCAGTGCGTCCGGAGCACCGGCAAAGCCGGCGGCCTGGGCCGGCATTTCCCCGGACGCTGGTGGGGCGTCCCTCGTCGTCGAGGGCTGGTCCGGTTGCCAGTCCGGCTTGAGGGCCTTGATGCGCGCGTCGAGAGGCGGGTGGGTCGCGAGCAGACTGTTCAGATTCATGCGGATCGGCTGGCCGAAACACATGTGGGAGGTTTCTTCGGCGTGACGATTCTCCAGCAACGCTCCCTGGCTTGAACCCCGGATTTTGATAAGCGCGCCGGCAATGCCTTCATTGTCACGGGCGTACTGGACGGCGGAGGCATCGGCCAGATATTCCCGCTGCCGGGATATGCCGGCCTTGATTAGGCGGCCGAAAAAGATGCCGATATAGCCGAGCACCATCATCGCGATCCCCAGCAGGAAAAGGGCGGCGATAATGCCTGCGCCGCCGGAGTCGCGGCTTCGGGAGCTGGCCCGGCCTATCTGACCAAAGCGAAGCGCGTGCATCAGGAATTCGCCGGTTTGGCCGAGGATCAGGATCCCCGCCAGCACGCTGATCAATTTGACGTTGATGCGCATGTCACCATTGAAGATATGGCTGAACTCATGGGCCACCACGCCTTGCAATTCCTGTCGGGAAAGCTGCTCGAGCGTGCCCCGGGTGACGACGAGGATAGTGTCGGACGTCTCCAGACCGGCAACAAAGGCATTGATCCCCGACTCTTCATCCATGATGTAGACACTTGGCACCGGCGTGCCCGAGGCGATGGACATTTCTTCGGCGACATTGAGCAAGCGCTGCTCCAGCCGATCATTGCTGTCCGGTAACACCTGACGGGCGCCGACCATTTTCGCGAGCGCCTTGCCGCCGCCTCGTAACTGCAGCCAGCGGATGCTGCTACCGAGCACGATCAGGCCGAGGGTCAGCAGACTGGTGAGCCAGAACCAGCGGTTCTGCATCCAGCCGCCGAAGCTCGGTACTTCGCCGCTCTGCGCGCCGAACAGAAACCAGGCGACGAGGTTCATCGCCACCATAATGGCCAGCACCGCGAGCACGAACAGGAAGACCAGCCGGCGGGTAGTGCGCCGGGCGGAATCCTGACGGGAAAAGAAATCCACGGGCCGGGATCAGTCGAAGGAAACCTTGACGGCCTCGCGAATTTCCGGCGTATCGACTTCGAACAATTCCGCCTCGGTAAAGTTGAAAGGACCGGCGATAAAGTTGTTCGGAAATTGCTCCCGGTAGGTGTTGTATTGCATGACCGCATCGTTGTAGGCCTGACGGGCGAAAGCCACCTTGTTTTCGGTGGTGGAGAGCTCTTCCATCAATTGCTGCATGGTCTGGTTGGCTTTCAGATCCGGGTAGGCCTCGGCGAGGGCAAACAGGCGGCCCAGAGCGCCGGTCAATGCGCCTTCCGCGGCGACCACATTCTGGATGGCACTGGCGTCTTCCGGGTGGCTGGCCGCCGCCTGATTGGCCGAGACGGCCTGGTTGCGGGCACTGATCACCGCATCCAGAGTCTCACGCTCGTGCTTCATGTAGCCTTTGGCGGTTTCTACCAGGTTCGGGATCAGGTCATGACGACGGTTGAGTTGTACGTCGATCTGCGCGTAGGCATTCTTGAACCGGTTACGCAGGGTCACCAGCTTGTTGTAGATGCCGATGACAAAAACGGCGATTAAAACCAGTACGCCGAGAAAAATCAGAAAACCCATAGTGAAGCTCCTTGCTGCAAGGAAGATTGCAGTTGTCAGATTGTTGGAGTCAGAGTGTAAGTACGGTCAGCTCAAAGGCCGCCAATTTCTTTTTTCAGATCATACTGTTTGTCGGTTACGATGGACTCCAGAATCCGCACCCGCTCTTCGAGATTCTCGATTTGGTCGATTCGATCCTCAAGACCGCTGAGTTTCTCCGAACTCCTGGATTTGAACTTCAGATACTCTTTGACGATCCCCGCAAAAAAAACGATTGCGACGATCATGACTACCATCTGGAATACGCTCATTGCTTTGTGTCTCCTGAAAA
Organism: Kangiellaceae bacterium; assembly: GCA_030148365.1. Classification (GTDB taxonomy): domain Bacteria; phylum Pseudomonadota; class Gammaproteobacteria; order Enterobacterales; family Kangiellaceae; genus JASBTO01. The sequence continues at coordinate 120 of JASBTO010000075.1, read as the reverse complement.
AACGTTACTGACGCCCCGGGGTCAGCTACTATCCGGTGTACCGGTTTGAATATCTATTAGAGCCTGCCTGCCCACGCCCTGCAAGGCGGGAAATTTTTCCCGGCCACAGGAACCCGCCGA
>JASBTO010000069.1 GCA_030148365.1 Kangiellaceae bacterium | reverse complement strand
AAATCGATGGGTTCCGGGGAGGGATTGCGGCCGCTCAGGCGTAGCGTCTTACGCCAATAATGACCGCGGCCAGATAGACGAGACCCATACCACCGATCAGGAGAGAGAGCTCCGCGTCGTGGGAAATGACATTGGTCGTGTCCAGAAGTGCATAGGCAAAGCCGCCGACCAGACCGGCGCCCAGGGCCAAACCCATGGCCTCGAGCTGTACCTTCTGATGCATCTCGTCAAGCCCCTTCAGGTGCCGCTTGTTCGCGAGGATCATGCCGATCCCCACGGCAATATTGAGGCCGATGGCGAGCATTGAGAGCAGGGTGTTGTCGGCCCAGAGAAACTTGTAGCCGAAAGTGGCAAGCGCCAGGGTTGCCAGCCAGAGGGCGGTCCAGAACGCCAGGTTGGCGGTGTTTTTGGTAGTCCGGGATTTCCAGTCACCTGAATGTGTTGTCGCTTTTGTCACGAGTCCATGCTCCTTGTCATAATGTAAAGTGTGTTTTACAGGACAATCTTATGCTTCCGGACAGGGCGTGTCAAGCGAGCTTTACAAAATGTAAAGAGGCCCCAGGGAGGATGGTCGGCCGGAGAGGGCCAAGGCGGCAAAGCAGCATGGCGGGGGAGCGGAGTTGGGCCGCCGGCTGGTATTTTCCGCAAGCATCTGTTTTTATGACCGGCATTCAAACATGCAGTGAGCTGCGCTTGACGGGCACCGAGCCTGCTGCAACTGACCGAAGGCAACGGATGAGTGTTGATATCAGAGCAGTGGCTCCACGGGAATATCAGGCCCTCGGCCAGTTGATGGTCGAGGTCTATTCCCGCCTGGAAGGCTTTCCGGGACCGGAGGAGCAGCCCGGCTACTATGACATGCTGGCGGACATCGGCCAGTTCAACGAGCAGCCGGGAATCCGGGTTCTCGTGGCCCTGACCCAGGCGGGCGAGCTTGCCGGCGGCGTTGTCTACTTTGATGACATGGCGGGATACGGCTCCGGGGGCAGCGCGACTCATGAGGTCAACTCGGCCGGTATCCGCCTGCTCGGCGTTGCCGACCGGTTCCGGGGCCTCGGGGTCGGCAGGGCCCTGACCGAAGCCTGTCTTGAGTTGGCACACGCAAGTGGCCGGGCGCAGGTGATCCTTCATACCACAGCGGCGATGCAGGTGGCCTGGAAGCTGTACACCCGACTGGGTTTTGAGCGCTCGCCGGATCTGGATTTCTCGCAACAGGGCTTGCCGGTGTTCGGCTTCCGGCTGCAGCTGGAAGCCGCCGGGAAATCCGCAAGCTGACGGGAGCCCGCCTTACTGGCAGGCTCCGGGCAGCGTTTATTCAGTCCGGGATTTCATGATCGCTATCGCTTTTTGCAGCACCGGATCGCTCGCCGCTTCGATCAAGGGGGTTTGGATATGAATGTCCGGCACCACGCCCCGTACGGTTTTATCGCCATTGGGACGGAGGATGAAAGCTTTGGGAAAGCCGACCTTGATGCCGGTTTCCGGTAGCGTGAAATGCTCCATGGCGCCGTAAGTGGTGGCCAGATCGGAGGTTTCCTCCCCGAGAATGGTCGCGAGCTCGTAGTCCTGTAGCAGGGCCGCAACGGTCACGGTGTTGGAGTAGGAGTGGCGGTTGACCAGGGCAAAGACAGGCCGGGTAAACTTGCGGCCCTGGCGGGGCTGGACCAGCGGCATTTCGAATTCAAAGACCTCCCCGATTTCATGCCCGGCGTAGGCTTCGGCGTACTCCGCTGAAATGCCGGCCTCGTCGCCGGACCGGGCATCCAGCCGGGCCTGGTTGGCCGCAGTGGCCTGCTCGCTGACCTTGATAAAAAAACCGGACGTGAAGCGGAAGGGCTGATCGGCAATCCAGCTGACCATCCGATCGCTGAAGGAGCTGTCGCCGCCGGGATTGTTTCTCAGATCGACAAGCAGTGCCTTGCTGTCCGCATCGAGAAATTTCTCGAAAGCCCCATCAATAAACTCAAAGAATGCTTGGGTGTCCCAGACATTGTCAGCGCCTTCGGCGGTATTGAAAAAGGGGCCGGGGCGCAGGTAGGCGTAGTCCCCGGGCAAAACCCGGGCGTGGCGTTGCCAGTCGAGAGACAGGGTTTCCGGCTGCGCTTTCGCGTTCCGGGCAACCTGCTCCGCGGTCTGCGCGGCGAGCGTCAGTTGCTTTTCCTGGTCACCGGCATCGATGAGCCGGATGTCAAAGGACTCCATCTCGCCCCATTTCAGCCACAGCAGAAAAGGCAGGCGAAACTCCATGAAGCCGTTAAACATCAGAGGGGTGTCGGCGGACAGGTAGTCCCGGAATTCCGCCAGCAGGTCCGACATGGGCACGCCGTTAATCGACACCAGCTGGTCGCCGGGGGACAACTGGCCGGAGCCGCTGTAGTTTTCCGTGATTCGGGCTTTGCCCTCTTCAACTTTGATGTACAGGGGGAAAGCCTTGCCCCCGGCCTCGCGGAAGGCAGCGTAATCCTGATGGGGCAGATCGATGCGGGCATGGGCAATACGGGATTTGGCCACGAAGCGCTGGAAAAAGAGTGTGGCTTCGGCCAGGGACATGGGCTCGTCGAGTTTTTTGAGCGCGGCGGCGTAAGCCTTGTCGTATGCCGGCTTCGGGGTGTTCACGTAGAGATTGAAATGCGCCGCCTGCAAGTCTTCATAGAGCGCCTTGAAGTCTGACTTGAGTTGGTCGGGAGAATAGAGGTTATCGTTTTCGGCGGCCTGTGCCCCAGGCAACAGACTGGCGCAAAGAAGGGTGATGGTCAGTAAATGTCGTGGCTTGAACAAAGCTGATCTCCTGTGGATCCGTATGGGTCAATGCCGGCTGCTGTGATAGCGCCGGCAACTGGTTC
>JASBTO010000068.1 GCA_030148365.1 Kangiellaceae bacterium | reverse complement strand
TTGGTCAGGCGACCGCCCTTGCCGGATGCGGGAATGGCACCCGGATCCAGATCATGTTCGGCTACCAGACGTCGAACGCCCGGACTCAGGGACTTCATGGCGGCATCCCGGTCGGCGGAAGACTGCTGTGCCTTGCCTGCGTCAGCCTTGTCAGAGGACTTGTCTTCGCTGTCGGCTTTGCCCTTGTCCTCGGCCTTGTCGTCGTCTTTGGGCTTGGCAGCGGCTGCGCCCGCCTTGAGCTTGCCGATGATCTCTTCGGCGGTCACGGTATCGCCTTCGGCCTTGTCAATGGACTCGAGCACGCCGGCTTCCGGTGCAACAACTTCGAGCACCACCTTGTCGGTCTCGATATCCACCAGATTTTCGTCACGCTCGACACTGTCACCGGGCTGCTTGTGCCAGGTCGCGATAGTCGCATCGGCTACGGACTCCGGCAACACCGGAACTTTGATTTCAATCGCCATTAGTTACCCTTAATGCTCAAGTTGATTTCCAAAACTGGTTCAGGATTCACTCAGATCCAGCGCCTCATGCACCAGCGCTGACTGTTGTTTGTTGTGCAAGTCCATGTAACCGACAGCGGGCGCCGCAGCGGCTTCACGACCGGCGTATTGGACCTCGACCCCGTCGGGGACGCAGGCCTGGAAGTTGTGGCGACTGCTGTACCAGGCGCCCTGGTTTTTCGGCTCTTCCTGACACCAGATGTAGTCCTTCGCCTTGCTGTAGGAAGCCAGCGCCAGTTTCAGCGCGTCTTCCGGGAAGGGATACAACTGCTCGATACGGATGATGGCCGTATCCTGTTTGTCCGCTTCGCGGCGCTTTTCCAGCAAATCATAATAAACCTTGCCGGAGCACATCACGACCCGGGAAACCTTTGCCGGATCCAGATCATCAATCTCGTCGATGACATTCTGGTAATCACCGCTGGTCAGCTCGTCGATAGAAGATACCGCCAGCTTGTGCCTGAGCAGACTTTTCGGCGACATGACAATCAACGGCGTGCGTAGCGGCCGGATCATCTGGCGGCGCAGCATGTGGAAAACCTGGGCCGGCGTCGAAGGCACGCAGACCTGCATGTTCTGCTCGGCGCAAAGTTGCAGGAAACGCTCGAGACGGGCCGAGGAATGCTCCGGGCCCTGCCCTTCATAACCATGGGGTAGCAGCATCACAAGCCCGGCCAGTCGGCCCCACTTGCTCTCGCCGGAACTGATGAACTGATCGATAACGACCTGGGCGCCATTGACGAAGTCGCCAAACTGGGCTTCCCAGATGACCAGCGCTTTCGGGTCATTGGTGGCATAGCCGTATTCGAATGCCAGCACCGCCTCTTCCGACAACACCGAGTCAATGACCGTGAAATTGGGCTGGGAGTCGGAAATATGCTGAAGCGGGATCCAGGTACGGCCCTGCTCCTGGCCATGGAGGACGGCGTGGCGGTGGAAGAAAGTCCCGCGGCCGCTGTCCTGACCGCACAGGCGGACGGAAAAATTCTCGTTCAGCAGACTGGCGTAGGCCATGGTCTCGGCAAAACCCCAGTCCATGGCAATGTCGCCGTTTTTCATCTTTACCCGTTCGTCCATGATCTTGCGGACCCGGGAATTCAGCTTCAGATCATCCGGGTAGCGGGTGATCGCGTCTGCAAGACTGTCAAAATCTTTCTTGCTGATGGTGGTATCGGCCTTGGCGGTCCATTCCTGATTCAGGTAGGGGTGCCAGTCGACCGTAAATTCATGCTGTTCCTGTGGCAGCCAGTGGGAGACCACATTCTTGCCTTCGTCAAGGCGGTCCCGGTACCAGTCCACCAGTTCGCTAATCTGCTCCCCGGACACCACGCCGGCGTCCTTGAGCTTTTCCGCGTAGATTTTGCGGGTAGTCGGGTGGGACTTGATTTTCTTGTACATGACCGGCTGGGTCGCGCTGGGCTCGTCGGCCTCATTGTGGCCCTGGCGGCGATAACAGACCAGATCGATAACCACGTCCTTGTTGAACTTGTTGCGGTATTCGAGCGCCAGACGGGTGACGAAGATCACGGACTCGGGATCATCGCCATTAACGTGGAAGATGGGCGCCTCAACCATTTTCGCAACGTCGGTGCAATAAGCCGTGGAACGGGCGTCATCGGGATTGCTGGTGGTAAAGCCAACCTGGTTGTTGATGACGATATGCACCGTGCCACCGGTCATGAAACCGCGAGCCTGGGACATATTGAAAGTTTCCATGACCACGCCCTGGCCGGTAAAGGCCGCGTCGCCATGGACATTGACCGGCAGCACCTGGCTGTAGTCGTCGTCGTTGCGGCGCTCCTGACGGGAGCGGACCGAGCCCTCCACGACCGGGCTGACGATTTCCAGATGGGACGGATTGAAGGCCAGCGCCACATGCACGGTGCCGCCCGGCGTCTTGATGTCCGAGGAAAAGCCCTGGTGGTATTTCACATCACCGGAGCCCTTGTGATTGATATGCTTGCCGGCGAACTCGTCGAACAATTCTGACGGCTGCTTGCCGACCAGATTGACGAGCACGTTCAGGCGACCCCGGTGGGCCATGCCGAGCACCAGTTCCCGGCCACCAAACTTGCCGGACTGTTGAACCAGATCCTGCAGCATCGGAATGAAGCTGTCGCCGCCTTCCAGCGAGAAACGTTTCGCGCCCGGGAACTTGGCGCCGATATACTTTTCCAGACCTTCCGCCGCGGTCAGGCCCTTGAGGATTTCCCGCTTCTCTTCTTCCGAGAAGCTCTGGTGGGCGCGGGAGCTTTCCAGCTTGTTCTGGATCCAGGTACGCTCCTGGGTATCGTTGATGTGCATGAACTCGGCGCCGATGCTGCCGGCGTAGGTTTCCTTGAGTTCCTTGAGGATTTCCCGGAGGGTGCGCTCATCCGGACCATGCAGATCACCGGCATTGAATGTGGTATCAAGATCGCTGTCCGACAGATTGAAATTGGCCAGGGACAGATCGGTACGGTAAGGGTGTTGCCACATGCCGAGGGGATCGATATTGGCGTGGCCATGGCCCTGGGCCCGGTAGGCTTCGATCAGGTGCAACACCTTGACCTGTTTCGGATCGGCCACCTGGGATTCGGTCGCCGCGGCCTGGCCACGACGGGACAGGCCCAGTTCGCGAAAATATTCACGAACTTCGGAGTGGCGGATTTCCTTGCCACCCTTGCCGCCGTCAAAGGCGTCAAATTTTTCCCGCCAGGCAGTGTCTACCGAGTCGGGATCATCCAGGTATTGTTCGTACAGGTCTTCTATGTAGGCCGCGCTGCCACCACTGAGATAACTGGTGTCAAATAAGGCTTGTAACCCGTCTTTCATCGTATCCTCTGGCTTGTCTTCGCGAAGCTAGCAGTATGATAACCAAAAATCGCAGCTTGATACACCGGAGCAAGCGTCATTCCGGCGTCTAAAGCTGCGATTGTCTTGTCCAGGTAAATCGGCCGGCGCCCGATTATACGCCCTGTTTGAGAAGCATGGAGCGGATATGTCCGATGGCCCGGGTCGGGTTCAATCCCTTCGGGCAGACCTGCACGCAATTCATGATGCCGCGGCAACGGAATACGCTGTAGGCGTCGTCAAGATCGGAAAGCCGTTCCCGGGTTTCGGTGTCACGGCTGTCAATCAGGAACCGGTAGGCCTGCAAAAGACCGGCCGGACCGACGAACTTGTCAGGATTCCACCAGAATGACGGGCACGACGTCGAGCAACAGGCGCACAGGATACACTCATAGAGACCGTCCAGCTTGGCGCGATCTTCCGGAGACTGCAGCCGCTCTTTGGCGGGCGGCTCGTCGTTGCTGATCAGGTAGGGACGGATCTTCTCGTACTGCTTGTAGAACTGGGTCATGTCGACGACCAGATCCCGTACCACCGGCAGACCCGGCAAGGGCCGGACCACGATCGGCGTTTTCAGGGAGGAAATCGGAGTGATACAGGCAAGGCCATTGGTGCCGTTGATGTTGACGCCATCGGAGCCACACACCCCTTCCCGGCAAGATCGGCGGAAGGACAGGGTCGGGTCCTTGTCCTTGAGCAGGATCATCGCATCCAGCAACATCATGTCGGAACCTTCCGGGATATCCAGATCGTATTCCTGCATGGAGGGCGCCTGATCCGTTTCCGGGTTGTAACGATATATCTTGAATTTCATGCGCAAAATACCTTCGAATTCAGTTGCCGGGAAAACTAGTAAGTCCGGGCTTTGGGCGGGAATGGATCCATGGTCTCGGGTTTCATGTTCACGTCACGGGTACCCATCTGTTCGGTTTCCGGGAAGTAGACCGAATGGACCAGCCAGTTTTCATCATCCCGATCCGGGTAATCTTCCCGGGAATGGGCACCGCGGCTTTCCTTGCGGAATTCCGCCGCCAGGG
>JASBTO010000059.1 GCA_030148365.1 Kangiellaceae bacterium | reverse complement strand
GCGTCGGCAGTATCCTTACGGTCTGTGACAAGATTTTCATAAGTCTTTATTCAGGTCTCTTTCCTGAAAGCCGGTTAACCCGGCAATTCTAATCAAATGCGTCTGAAAATGCGAATGGCGAAAACCAGTGGCAGGCACCATAGCAAGGCCCCGCCACCGCCGCCACCGCTGCTGCCGGAGCTCGGCGTAACCGGTGGCGCGACGGTGCCCGGGGCCTGGAAGCCGGGGCTGCCGTCATCGACGATGCGCACGACCCGATCAATGCCGCCCGCGTCGGCAAGGGTACCGTCATTACTTTCATAGTTACTCCAGTGGCCGTTCTCCCAGTCGACGACAGTGGCCGGACTGGCGTCCTGGCGCTGCATGGCCAAATCCTGGTTATTGAACTTGAGCTGGATCAGGGTCGCAGAAGCCAGATCTGTCGAAGCGGGGATATTGAAATCAACGCTAAAAGCATCGTCCTGATAGTTCAGATAACCATCGGGCGCGCCGCCCGGCGTGTTCAGCCAGGTGCCCCCGGTCAGACTGATATCGAAGGCTGTACCGCCGGTGGTCAGTCCCTCGAGACTGGCGTTCGGCGACAAGGCATGGGATTGTCCGGGAAAATTGCTCAGATCACCGCTTGCGTTGCGCCAGCGCATGGGTTTGTTGAAGGCCACCCAGAGCTGGTAGTCGGTATCATTGACCAGGTCTCCGTCAACGGAGGTGATGAAGCTGCGGCTTGCGGCGTTGTCGACCTGCCACTCTCCCGCGAACACCACATCGCCGGAATTGCGTTCGCGGATCTCGATAGCCGTGATCGCTGCCGGTCCGGCCATGATGTAAAAACCGAGCGCCGCGGCATCGGCGAGTTCCTCGCGCACCCGGGCAATTTCAGACTCCGGCAGGATAAAGCCGTCGTGGGAGACGCCGAAGCCGCCGTATTCCGTGGCACCGTTGAAGGGTTCGATTTCCAGCGTGTAGCTCGGGATCTGGTAGGTTTCGGCAAAGTATTCATCGGTCGAGCCAATGCCGCTTCCGGCCGGCGCCGGGCCATAAGCGTAACTGAAATCGTTGACCGCCCGCATCCGGTTCGCGAGGCTACCGGTGATTGAATCGCGGCGGCTGTTACCGGTCAGAGACGAAAAATAGATTTTGCTGAAAGAATGATTGTCGGTATAGAAGCGCAGTCGGGATTCCGGTCCCAGCCCGGCGGCTGCTTGCAAGGCCTGGGTCTCGGGCTCCGATGCCGGGCCGCTGCCGTGGTGCACCAGTGAGCGATTGTCCGACGAACTGCGCACGGGGTTGGTTGCCCACCAGGGATTGTTGTTGCGATTCAGATCGATCCCGAGCAGATTATCGCCTTCCGTGGTCAGTTCCTCGTCGGCGCCGAGCATATTTTTGCGTCGCATGCGACCGTCGCGGGGCCAGTCGGGCGGATCATCGGGGAACGTGGTTTCCATGATCATGTCAGGGAAGCGCTGGGTCTGCTGGAAGCCATCGACGTTAAGCACCGGCAGGATGACGATGTTGGTGTTTTCCAGCAGGTATTGATAGAGCCCCTGGTCATCCTGGTTGGCCATGAACCGTTCAAGAATACCGGTGACCACTTCCGGTGACTGCCATTCCCGGGCGTGGATGCCGCCATTGAGCATGAGGGCGCCTTCCCGCAGGGTGCCTTCCGCAGTGGTGTCGCCGTCATCGGATAACTGATAGGCCCAGACCTCCCGGCCCTTGCGGGTCATGCCGACCACCGAACCGCTCATCAAATCGCTGGTCAGCATCAAGTCCTGATGGCGCGCATGGAGGCTCTCGTAACTGCGAAAGCCGTCGACCGGTAATTGACTGTCGACGGGGATCGGGACCGGATAGCCGAGGGCCAGCTTGTCCGGGCCGGTGTCGGTATTGGTGTACTGGTTGAGCACCGCAAAAGCCGTCAACGGCAGGGCGAGGGCGGCAACCAGCAAGGTCTTTCTGAGGGATATTATTGCCATTGGCTGAGCTCCTTGCGCAAGGCCGGGGTGATGTCGTCGCTCTGCGCGAACTCCGCAAGAAACCGGCGGGCCGACGGGGTGCCGGAAAGTTTCAGTGCCAACAGGGCGCGCTTGCCTGCCGGTTGCTGCCAGTGCCGACGGGCGAGATCCTCAAGGGCGGCGATAACGGCGTTGGACGGCGCTCCTGCAAGTGCCTGGGCGGCGGCGCCGCCGAGCTGCGGATCGGCCAGTAACGGCATCAGATACTGGTCGCCGCCGGCAAGCTTGCCGAGTTCGGCAATGGCCCGGCCCGCGAGCAGGGGATTGTCCAGAGCCGCGAGCAGCAGTCGCAGGCGTTGGTCGGACTCAAAACCCTCCAACTGGTGCAAGGATTTCTGCAAGTCCAGGCTGGCAAAGTGCCGGTATAGAGATTCAAGCAACTCTGTATCGGGGAGGGTCATTGCCGCGATGGCCGCCAGGTCAGCCCGATCGGGGCTATTGATGTGGTCCCGGATTTGGTCAATAAAGATGCCGAGTTGAGCCGGACTGGCTGTCGCGAGGGCCTGTTGCAACCCCGGCTTGTCGGCACCGGTATCAAGCTGGAATTCGTCGAGGACCAGGCCCAGCCGTCCGGATTCCAGATCGGTTTGCGCGCGGCTGCGAACTTTTTCCGTCGCCCAGAGTGTCAGTGCGCCCCGGGCGGCGCTGGCAACCTGATAGAGGGGCATTTCCTGCTGGTAGCCGCCGTCGCTGAGGACGACATGCACGCGCGGCCTTTCCAGCGTCAGGCTGTGGGCAAGTTGTTCGGCACCCCCGGACCAGGGCATTCGCTGCAGACCTTCCGCCACTTTACGGAGCAGGTAATCCTGGGCCACCGGGCCGAGCTGGCCACGACGGATCTCGGTCAGTTGCCGTGACAGGGAGGGAATATCGCGGGTCTCCAGGGCTTTTTCGAGTCGGGTTGCCTGAAGCTCGACCCCGGGTTTGTCAATCTGTATGCGGGCGGCGGCGGGTTTGAGCACCAGCAGTTCGCCGGCATGGAGTGACGCCGTCAGGGACAGGGCGCCAATGACGGCCAGCCAGGTGCGTCGGCCACAGAATTGCTTCATGCAAATACCCCCAATAATCAAATAATTGCCTGACACTTGCTCAGGCTCGGGAAGTGCTTATTTGTTTTTAACCTAAATGGGGGCGGGGTGCTGTGACAAATTCACTATTGCCGGACTGGTGCATGGCCGCGAGAGTCTGCGCCATCTCCAGGGCCTGG
>JASBTO010000212.1 GCA_030148365.1 Kangiellaceae bacterium | reverse complement strand
CCGATCAATTATCCCGTCAGCGCAGGTTGGTTTTATTGCGTGCCAGTGTAGTGTAATTTTTGTGTAATTGTCTAATATGCCTGTATAAATCTTCCAGGCTACCGGTATTTTCAACGATATCATCGGCAATGGAGAGGCGCTCTTGCCGGCTGGCCTGGGCGGCCAGCATTGCCTGTGCCTGCTCTCGGGTAATGGAGTCTCGCGCTGTTGTGCGTTGCAGTTGGACAGCCTCGGGTACGTCCACCACCAGGATCCGGTCGAAGCCGCGAGTGTTGCCTGACTCGGCCAGGAGCGGGATTGCGAACAGTACATAAGGACCGTTTGCTGCTTCGGCAAGGTCCATCATCCGTTTGCGGATCGCGGGGTGTAGCAGACTGTTCAGCCAATCCCGATCCCGGGAATTCTCGAACACCCGGGTCCGCAGCGCCTTGCGATCCAGTTCGCCATTTTCCAGCAGGATGGATTCTCCGAATCTTTCCACAATACCGGCCAGCAGGGGTTCGCCTTTGGCAACCACATCACGGGCAACCAGATCGGCATCGATCACCGTGACGCCAAGCCGGGCAAACTCGTCGGAAACGGCAGTCTTGCCGCTCCCGATCCCGCCCGTCAACGCGACTGTAAACATGGATCAGATTCCGCTGAAGTTCAGATAGGCGTCAACAATGGAACGACCCCAGAGCAGGGTGATCCAGCCGGCGATGGCCAGAAAGGGGCCGAAGGGGATTTTGAAGTTACGGCCTTTCTTCTGTGCGACCATGACCAAAGAGCCCAGAATTGCTCCCACCAGCGAAGAGAGCACAATGATGACCGGCAGCAATTGCCAGCCGACAAAGGCGCCGAGCGCGGCGAGCAATTTGAAGTCGCCGTGACCCATACCTTCCTTGCCGGTCAGCAGTTTGAACAGCCAGTAGATGCTCCACAGGATCAAATAGCCGGCGAGGGCGCCCACGACCGCGGACTGCAAGTCCGTAAACTGGCCACCTATGCCCGCCACGAGACCAAACCATAATAGCGGCAGGGTCAGAGTGTCCGGCAGCAACTTGTGATCGAGATCGATAAAGGTCGCCGCGACCAGGAGGGTGGTGAAGACCAGGGCAAAGACCAGCGGCCAGCCCCAGCCGAAATGCCAGGCAACCACCGCAAACGCCATGCCTGTCAACAATTCCACAAGGGGGTAGCGGGGGCTGATCCGGATACCGCATTTGGCACATTTGCCACGCAGCAGCAGGTAACTGATGACCGGAATGTTTTGCCAGGGGCGAATGGGCGTCTCACAGCCGGGACAGGCGGAGCGCGGCACCATCAGGTTATATTTTTCCGGCAGGGTGTCCGCCGTCGGGCAACTCACGCTGCAGCCATTGTCGGTAAGGATTTCGGTCGCGGTGTTACGCCATTCCCGCTGCAACATGATCGGCAGGCGATGAATCACAACGTTCAGGAAACTGCCGATGAAAAGTCCGGTGGCGCCCAAAAAAACAGCCAGGAAAACCTGGCTGCCGGAAAGTAGTTCGATCATAGAAGGGTTCTTGTATTAGTGGACCGGTCTAGAAGGCCTCGCCAAGGCTGAAGATAGGCAGGTACATGGCAACGACCAGACCACCGACCACCGTTCCGAGGAACACGATAATGAAGGGTTCAATCAGCGAGCTCAGGCCATCCACTGCATCGTCGACTTCGCCCTCGTAGATGTCAGCGATTTTTGCCAACATTTCATCCAGGGAACCGGCTTCTTCACCAATGGCGACCATCTGGTTAACCATGTTGGGAAACACACCGGTATTCTGCATGGCAAGGTTCATCTGCATGCCCGTGGTTACATCATCCCGGATCTGCAGGATGGCGGTCTTGTGGACAAAGTTACCGGAGGCGCCGGCCGCTGATTCCAGTGCGTTGACCAGGGGAACACCGGCGGCAAAAGTCGTGGACAGGGTTCGCGCAAAACGGGCGACCGCAGCCTTGTTGATTAGCGCCCCTACCACCGGCAACTTCAGCAGGAGTTTGTCCTTGCCTGCCCTGAAAGCCGCGGAACGCCGGTTAAACTGATTGTAGGTGAAAATGGTACCGACGGTAACCGCGAGATACAGATACCAGTATTCCCGGAGATTCTGGGAAAGATCGACCACCAGTTTGGTAAAGGCCGGCAGGTCACCGCCGACGCTGGCAAACAGGTCCTCGAACATGGGGATAACGTAGACCAGCAGCACCACGGTGACACCGACTGCGACCGTCAGGACGGCCATCGGGTAGAACATGGCTTTTTTGATTTTGGACTTCAGGGCTTCGGATTTTTCCTTGTAGGTCGCAATCCGGTCCAGCATCTGGTCCAGCGAGCCTGATTGCTCACCGGCATCCACCAGATCGCAGAACAGGTCGTCAAAATGACGGGGGTGTTTTCGGAGGGCCTGGGCAAAAGAAGTGCCTGACTCGACGTCAGAGCGAATTTGCATCACCAGTTCCTGGACGCCGGGGTTTTCGTGGCCCCGGCCAATGATTTCAAAAGCTTGCACCAGAGGTACGCCGGATTTCATCATCACGGCGAGCTGGCGGACAAATACGGCGATGTCGCCGCCCTTGATGGTCTTTTTTCCGGCGGTCAGCGGATTGACGGTCTTTTTCCGGATTTTGCCGGGAATGATCCCCTGCTTGCGGAGCTGAGCCTTGGCCAGCGCAGGATTGGCAGCCAGCAACTCACCCTTGACCTTGGCGCCCTGCTTGTTGGCACCTTCCCAGATAAAAGTTTGTGTCTTGTCGTCCTTGCTTTTGCTCTTTTTCTTGTTGCTTGCGTATTTCGATGATTTCAGCGCAGCCTCAGCCATAGCCTTAGTCCTGTGTTACTCGGTTTATTTCTTCCAGACTGGTAACGCCCTGCCGAACCTTCTCGAGACTTGATTGCCTCAAGTCAGCGATGCCTTCTTTTTTGGCCTGATCGGCGATATCAATGGCGTTACCCCCCTCCATAATGATTCTGCCCGTCGCTTCGGACACTGGCATAACCTGGTAAATCCCCACTCGACCTTTATACCCCATGGTGCATTGATCACAACCAACGGGTTCGTAAACTGTTAAGTTATCCACTTCTTCAGGGCTGAATCCGGTATTAATCAGCACTTCTGCGGGCAAATCAGCAGGTTTCTTGCAGTGCTTGCACAAACGCCGGGCCAGTCGCTGGGCGATTACCAGTGAAACGGTCGTGGAAATATTGAAGGGGGCCACACCCATATTGACCAGTCGCGTCAGGGTTTCAGGCGCGGAATTGGTATGCAGGGTGGACAGTACCATGTGACCTGTCTGTGCCGCCTTGATGCCAATCTCGGCAGTCTCCAGATCCCGGATCTCACCGACCAGAACGATATCGGGATCCTGACGCAGAAAAGAGCGCAGGGCGGAAGCAAAGGTCAGCCCGGCTTTCGGATTGACATTGACCTGATTGACGCCCTGGAGGTTGATTTCCACGGGATCCTCGGCGGTCGAAATATTCCGATCTTCGGTATTGAGGATATTGACGCCGGTATAGAGTGTGACGGTTTTACCCGAGCCGGTCGGGCCGGTGACCAGAACCATGCCCTGCGGACGGGCAATCCTTTCTTCAAAGATTTTCTGTTGATCCGGCTCAAAGCCGAGAGCCTCAATGCCGAGCTGGGCACTGGCGGGATCGAGGATACGCATCACCACCTTTTCGCCAAACAGGGTGGGCAAGGTACTGACACGGAAATCAATCGCCTTGTTCTTCGAGAGCTTCAGCTTGATGCGACCATCCTGGGGGATGCGCCGCTCTGATATGTCCAGCCCTGCCATGACTTTCAGTCGGGCTGACATGCGCCCATGCAGGTTCAGAGGAGGGCTCGCGACCTCGTGGAGGATGCCGTCGGTGCGGAATCTGACCCGGAATTTCTTTTCATAGGGCTCGAAGTGCAAGTCCGAGGCGCCTTTCTTGATGGCGTCGAGCAGGAGTTTGTTGACAAACCTGACGACAGGCGCGTCTTCAGTATTAACCGCATCGCCATTGTCTTCGGGACCTGTGTCAGCAGCGTGATCAAGGTTATCAAGGTCAGCGTCATCAAAATCGGAAAGCGATTCGCTTTCCTTGGCGTCCAGCACCTTGTCAATCAGCTTCGCCAGTTTGCCGGCCTCGACCAGAACGCCTTCTGTGGTCACACCGGCCTGAAAGCGGAACTCTTCCAGGGCATGCAGGTTGGTGGGATCCGCGATTGCCACAAACAGACGATTGCCTTTCCGATAGAGCGGCAGGGCAAAGTGCTTGTTGACCAGGGCACCGTTAATCAGGTCCAGCGGCAGCTGCTCCGGATCGATCGTGGTGATATCAAAAAACGGCACACCAAAG
>JASBTO010000051.1 GCA_030148365.1 Kangiellaceae bacterium | reverse complement strand
AGGTGGCGGCGACTCCGGCCTCGCCGCCCACGGAACCGCCAATGCCCATCAACAGGGCGAGCAGGAAGCCAATGACGAAACTGGCGACCAGCAACACCAGACCGTAAACCAGGAAGGCCAGCCAGTTTTTCAGGCAGGCTTTAAAACTCAGGGTCAGGGCGTCCATGGCGGAGCTGTGGTTCAGAACCACCAGCGCCGGGGCGAACCAGAATGCCATGGCGACCGGAATGGCGAGCGCCAACAGTACCAGCACCGAGAGCCAGAGGGCGGGCGAAGCGGCGACTTGCTCCGGCGTGGGCGCGCCGGAAAGTCCGGACAGCCCCAGCGTTATTAGCAGCATGATCGCGAAAATGATGAAAATCACGATCAGCAGGCCGAGGTAGATGGCGCCGAGCAGGAACAGATCGCCCTTTTTGGCGTGGGAAAAACCGGCGAACAGATGCTCGAATTTGAAGTCGCCACCGCGGGCTGCCTGCGCGCAGCCCAACATCAGGCCACCGACAATCAGCGGGTTCAGCAGGTAGGCGGCCATCGGTCCGAGAATCGGCACGACATTGAGCGCAAACATGAGCAGCATCCAGACCAGAATGGCGCCCACCCAGGGGCCGGGGTGTTGCTTGAAGAGGGACAGGCCCTCCTGTAGCCAGCTCGCCCCGCGGGCGGCCGGGACCTTGACCGGACGGGGCGCTTCGGGTTCCGGCTCCCGATCCGGCTCGGATACAAATTCAACCATGATTTTCTCCCTCGTTATTCACTTGCTTGTTGTTGTTTTGGTGCTTGCCGCGCCATGGCGGACCGTGACGGGGCTCGCAAATCCGGCCCTTCAGAGAATTTCGCAGGCTTCATCAAAGGACAGACGGGGACTGCGATCAAACAGGCCCTCCGGATCCCCGTAGCCGAGTCCGCACAGGAAGTTGGATTTGATGGCCGTGCCCTCGAAAAACAGCTCATCGACTTTCTTGTTGTTGAATCCGGACATGGGGCCGCAATCAAGGCCGAGGGCCCGCGCCGCCATCATCAGATAGGCACCCTGCAGGCTGCCGTTGCGGAATGCCGTGCTCTCGATGAACTTGGGTTTGCCGACGAACCAGCTGCGGGCATCGGTATGGGGAAAAAGCTGCGGCAGTTTTTCATAGAATTCAAGGTCATAACCGATGATGGCAACAACGGGTGCGGTCATGGATTTTTCCACATTGCCTTCCATGAGCGCCGGTTTCAGCTTTTCCTTCGCCGCGTCGGACTTGACGAACACGAAGCGCGCCGGGCAGCAGTTGGCGCTGGTCGGGCCCATGCGGAGGGTGTCGTGGAGTTCCTTGAGCAGGCTGTCGGGGACTTCCCGGTCCTGCCAGGCGTTCTGCGAGCGGGCGTTGAAAAACAGCGTATCCAGTGCTTTCTGGTCAAGACCTTCGGACATCAATTCTCTCCTGAGGGGGCTTTGACCGCCGAAATAGGCGGTATCGGACTGTTGGCGCAAAGCTGGCATTTTAACTTTGCTTTGCCGATAATACACGCCCTCCGCAAATTGGTTGTTTTTTGGTCAGGTCAAATCGGTTTGGAAAGCATGAATAATTTCGTCGTGGCGGCGCTCTACAAGTTTGTCCGCCTGGTTGATTATCGGGACTTGCAGCCCCTGTTGCTGAAGTTCTGTCAGACGCAGGAAATCAAGGGAACCCTGCTGCTCGCCGAGGAAGGCATAAACGGTACGGTCTGCGGCACCCCCGTAGCCATCGAACGGCTGCTGGACTGGTTGCGCGCCGATCCCCGCCTTGCGGACATCGAGCACAAGGAGTCCCTGCACCGGGAGCAGCCCTTCTACCGGATGAAGGTCAAACTGAAAAAGGAAATCGTCACCCTGGGCGTGCCCGGCACCGACCCCCAAAAAGCTGTGGGCACCTACGTCGAGCCGCAGGACTGGAACCGCCTTATCGAGGATCCGGACGTGCATCTGATCGACACCCGCAACAATTACGAGGTCGCCATCGGCAAATTCCAGGGCGCCATCGACCCGGCGACCACCAACTTCCGCGAATTCCCCGAGTACGTGGAAAACAACCTCGATCCGCACAAGCACAAGAAGGTGGCCATGTATTGCACAGGCGGGATCCGCTGCGAAAAGGCCACGTCCTATCTGCTGGAGCAGGGCTTTTCCGAGGTCTATCACCTCAAGGGCGGCATCCTCAAGTACCTCGAGGATGTGCCGAAGGAAGAGAGTTTGTGGGAAGGCGAGTGTTTTGTCTTTGACAACCGGGTTGCCGTGGACCATGAATTAAAGGCCGGCAGTTACGACATGTGCCATGGTTGTCGCATGCCGATCACCGAAGCGGACAAGGCCTCGGGCCAATATCAGCGCGGCGTGTGTTGTCCCAAGTGCTTCGACACATTGACCGCCGATCAGAAGCAGCGTTTTGCCGAGCGCCAAAAGCAAATCGATCTGGCCCGGGCTCGCGGTGAGGCCCACATCGGTAAATCCGGTACCGATCGGATGGCGTCTTGAACCAAGTTCGCTGCAGCATATTCCTGATTTTTGGTAGCCTGCTGGGCGCCTGCGGCAGCGAGCCCGCCGAGCCGGAATCCGCCTTTTACTGCCAGGCGCATTTTCAGGCCCGCAGCTTCAAGGTGGCTGCCGCGGAATGTCTGGATGCTTCCAGAGCCGGCGACGCGATTGCCCAGTTCCTGATCGGCAATATCAAGGTCTACGGACTTGCGGGCGACGCCGACCCCGAAGCGGGCATGGACTGGCTGCGCCAGTCCGCGGCGCAGGACTATACCCGCGCCCAGCTAAAACTCGGCGAGTTGCTGTTGAGCGGGCAGAAGGCCGAACGGCAACCGGAGCAGGCGGTGGATTATCTCCGCAAAGCCTCCGACAAAGGTTCTGCCAGCGGCCAATATCTGCTGGGCAATTATTATTATCTGGGCCTTGGCGCGGAGCAGGACGCGGCCCTGGGCCTGGAGTGGTACCTGCAGGCCGCCTCCCGGGGGCACCAGCTCGCCATAAACAACTCCGCCTGGATTATGGCCACCAGTACCGACGAGTCCCTGCGTGACGGCGAGCGGGCCAGAGACATGATTGAAGGCCTGCTTACCGATAGATTCAGGCCGGCCATTTTTCTTGATACCCTGGCCGCCGCCCATGCTGAAAAGGGCGAGTTCGAGCAGGCGATCCGGTTGCAGCAGGAAGCCATCCAGGCGCTTGATGATCCGGCCAAGGCCGGTCAGGGCGGGTATCTGGAGCGCTTGTCCCGGTATCGCGAGGGGCAACCCTGGCGCGAAGCCGGCCCGGCACCGGAAATCACCGGATCGGAGCCGGCCGGCCCGTCCTCGCAAAACGACCCGGAAACGTAAATTTTCCACACTTTCCGCCTTTTCCCGTCCTAACCTGTTGTTATCCCAGCGGGTCTCTTGCAATAGGGTTATCCCGCCGCCATACTTTCGGGCAAATAATTCATCGTTTGCGCGCCCTTATGAAAGCCCTGTCATCCAGCATCCCGGTTACCTTCTGCATCCTTCTGGCGGCCTGCGGCAGCGAGCGTCTGGTCGAGCCTGAGGGCGCAGCTTCCAGCGGCAATCAGAAATGGCATTGCCGCGGCAGCGAGGCCGGTGGCTGGTATTGCAGCGATAACCCCGGCGATCCTGAATTGCTGGAACGGCAGCTGGAGCCGGTCCCGCCGGCAGCAGCTGAGGCAGTCGAGGAAGTCATTGCTGCGGAAAACGAAGTAGCGTCCGGCGATCAGGCCAACATTGGTTCGGCTGAGGACGCCCCGGTGGAGGATGCCCCGGTAGAGGATTCTGATACGGCAGACGAGCCGGTCATGGACACCGCGCCTGCGCCGGTGGTCGCGGCTGACCGCGATGACGACGAGCCGCAGGCGGGTGACGGGATCGAAACTGTGGCGCCGGAAGCCGCCGCATCGGAAGGCGAACAGGCCGCCGAAACAACCGCTTCGGCACCCTCAAGGCTGGGGCAGGAAACGGATATATTTGCCCTGCCTGCCGACTACTTCGTGTTGCAACTGATGGCGGATCGCCAGGAGCAGGAAATCGTCGCGGCGCTCGAGCGCCTGGCCCTGCCGGAGGCGACCTATGGCCGTATCCTTTCGAATGACGAGGTCTGGTATGTGCTGATTGCCGGGATCTACCCCGACCGGGCATCGGCGCAGCAGGCGCAATCGCGGCTGGACCTCACCAACCTGCCCGTCGAGCCCTGGATACGATCCCTCGGCAGCCTCCAGAATGCCATTCGCCGGTTTCAGGATTCACAGGATCAGTAAGCCGGCGTAATACGCCGGCCGGGGCCTTATTCTTTCAGAACGGGTTGCAGGATCGCCACCAGATCCCGGGCCAGGGAGTCGCGGGGTGATTCAACGATGCGTCCGACTTCCTGATCATCGATGCGAACCACGAAAGTCGGCGTCCGTTCAATAGCAAACTCTCCCGCCAACCCCTCAGCGTCCTGCTTTTGCTGATTGAGGGCATAAAGGCGAAGGCTCAAATGAGCGTTGCCAGCTTCTTCAAGCAGGTACAGCATGCGCGGGATTTCCCGATAACTGTCATGGCACCAGGTCCCGAAGAAGGCCACAATTTCCACATCCTGCTCGATTGCCTGCAAGTTGGCCAATGCCTCCGAGCCTGCCGGCACCGGTAACTGATCCCGAAATCCGGGCCAGCCGGCTTGCAGGTCCGCCGGGCTGATCCAGCCTTCATGATCGCCCCTGGCCGCGCCGGTACAGGCGGCGATCAGGCCGGCAAAAATCACGAGGGCGAATTTGAGGGTTTTATTCATGAGTCTTCAGCCGCGCTCGGATCATCGTCAAAGTCGAGTGACACGGAGTTTACGCAAAAACGCTGTCCGCTGGGAGTCGGGCCGTCATCAAAGACATGGCCGAGATGGGCATCACAGCGGGCACACAGGATTTCGGTGCGGATCATGCCGTGACTGCGGTCCTCCCGGGTGGTCACGGCGCCTTCGATGGCATCACTGAAACTGGGCCAGCCGCAGCCGGCATCGTACTTGCTGTCGGAGCGGAACAGGGCTGCGTCACAGCAAACGCAGTGATAGGTGCCGGATTCCTGGTGCTGATAAAAACGGCCGGTGTAAGGCCGCTCGGTGCCTTTTTCCCGGGTCACCCGGTAGGTTTCTTCATCCAGTTGGGCGCGCCACTCGGCATCGGTCTTGTCGATCTTGCTCATGAAAAAGTTTCCTGTGCTTGAACCTGTTGGGTGATCAGAGGCATAAGGCGCCGGATTGTGACAGATCAGGAAGCAGACGGGGCGGGCTTTCCACCCGACCCAAAGGGGAGTCAGCCATCACTTGCGGAAGTGGCTGGAAAAGGCGCCTTGCCCGGCGGCAGGCTTTGCTGCTTCCCGGGCTCCGGAGTCGGCCAGCATCTGCCGGGCGCGCCGGTGCAATTGCTCATGGTTCGGCAGCTCCAGACCCTGACGGCCGGCTTCGGCGAGCAGGTAGCCATTGATATAGTCCAGCTCCGTCGGCTTGCCGGCCCGGTAATCCTGAACCATCGACGACCAGTTGCCGGCAGTAATGCGCAGGACCTCGCGAGCCCCGGTTTCGATGGACTCCCGCCACCGATAGTCGAGACGGGCAAGCAGGCGATCCGCTTCCCGGCAGAGATGGCCAAACTGCTTTTCCACTTCCGGCTGGTCCAGCAACTCGCCATTTTTACACTGATGCAAGAGCGTCAGTGGATTGACCACGGCATTGATCGCAAGTTTTCGCCACAGCACCCGGTCGATATTGCCGGACCAGTGGACACTCAGGGCGGTGTTCTCGAATTGGCCAAACCAGGGCGGAAAATTGCCGTTCAGCCGATTGTCCCGGTAACCGAGCATGATGGTGCCATGGCCGGCGTGGACAACCTGCCGTTCGGCGCTTAACCAGGCGCCGTGGGTGACGCTGCCGGAAATGATGCCGGTGCCGGGCAGCTGCTCGCTGGCGGATTGCTGGTGGCCCATGCCGTTTTGCAGCAGCACCACTTCACTGTGCTCGTCGAGATGGGGCCGGATATCATCCAGAGCCTGCCGCAGTTGCCAGGCTTTTACGCAGACCAGCACCACGCGGGCGCGAAAACTCTGCTCCAGGGATTTGACCCGGATGGAAAAATTGCGGGTGATTTCCTCTTCGACGAGGCAGAAATCCTGACGGCCGCAGATGCCGGGTTGTCTGACGACGAGTACGGGATCAAGGCCGGCTTTGGCCAGGTGGCAGGCGATGAGCTGGCCAATGGAGCCGGCTCCGAGAATATGGATGTCCGATTGTTCCATCATGGAATTTATTCTGGCTTTCCTGAGTACCGGCGCTTATCCTAGGCCGGGCCACGAGTTGTGTCGATTCAGCCTATATTATCCCGGTGACAGAATCAAAAGTGATTAATGACAACTGATACCCCTGCGGAAACCCCGCGCAATAGCAACGGATTCTGGTCCCACCTAGTCAATACTCGCATGTTGGTGTGCATATTTACCGGCTTCGCCTCCGGTATGCCCTTGTACATCCTCTATCAGCTGGTGCCCGCGTGGTTGCGCAGCGAACAAGTCGACCTGAAAGTGATCGGCCTGTTTGTCCTGATCCAGTTTCCCTATACCTGGAAGTTTCTCTGGTCGCCGATCATGGACCGCTTCGTGCCGCCGTTTCTCGGCAGGCGCCGGGGCTGGATGCTGGTCACCCAGGTCGCCCTGATTGCCCTGATCGCCGCCTTTTCCTTTTTCGACCCGAGCACCGAGTTGATGGAAATCGCCATCGTGGCGACCCTGATTGCATTTTTCTCCGCCAGCCAGGATATCGTCCTGGATGCCTACCGGCGGGAACTGCTGCCGGACTCGGAACTTGGCGTCGGCAACTCCTACTTTACCAATGCCTATCGCCTGTCCTCCCTGATCCCCGGCTCTCTGGCCCTGGTACTGTCGGACTTCCTGCCCTGGTCGAGTGTCCACCTGATTGTCGCGGGCTTCATGGTCGTTGCCGTCATCACAACCTTGCTGATCCCGGAGCCGGATACCCATGTCAGGCCCCCGCGCAACTTCTATGAGGCGGTGGTCGAGCCTTTTGTCGAGTTTTTTACCCGTAGCGGCTGGCGTACCGCCCTGTGGGTGCTGGGTTTTCTGTTTCTCTACAAGCTGGGTGACAATCTGGCGACCGCATTGTCGACGCCGTTTTACATCGATCTCGGGTTTTCCCGCACGGAAATCGGTACCGTCGCCAAATTCGCTGCCCTCTGGTCGACGATCACCGGCTCCATCATTGCCGGCGTGGTGATGATCAAGCTGGGCATTAACCGGGCCCTGTGGATTTTCGGCTTTGTGCAGTGGTTTTCGATTCTGGGCTTTGCCTGGCTGGCCCGGGTCGGCGCCGATTCCGCGGTACTGTTCGCGGCGGTCAGTTTTGAGTATCTGGGTGTCGGGCTAGGCAGCGTGGCACTGATTGCCTTTATGGCGCGGATGGCCAACAAACGCTTTACGGCGACCCAGTTCGCGTTATTGAGCAGCCTGGCCAGTCTGCCGCGGGTTTTGGCGAATGCCACGACGGGTTACCTGGTCGAGGGCGTCGACGTCGACTCGGCGAGTTGGGTCAAGTCCCTGTTTGATTTCCTGTATCTGCCCCGGACCGGTCTCGGCTGGGAAAACTTTTTCTATCTCTGCTTCGCACTCGCCATCCCGGGCTTGCTGATGCTGGCCAAGGTCGCGCCCTGGCGCAACAATGATGTCTAGGCGCCGGATGCCTAATCCGGGTGCCATTTGAACAGAAAAGCGGCCAGCACCAGAAACAGCGCCGACATGCCGACCAACATGGTGATCTGGTAGCTGATATCCGCGAGACCGGCGCCGTCGGACATGATGGCCCGGGCGCCGTCGATCAGGTGGGTCAGGGGCAGGGTCTGGGCCATCTGCTGTACCCAGTGAGGCGCGCCTTCCAGGGAAAACCAGACCCCGGACAGAAACATCATGGGCCAGGAGGCAAAGTTCAGCAGACCGCCGGTGAGCTCTTCGCTCTGGGAGCGACTCGCGACCAACAGACCGAGGCTGATCAGACTGAAGGCGCCGAGGGTCGCGATCAACAACAGATCCCGCCAGGATCCCGCCATATAGAAATCCAGCAGGAAATCACAGCCGATATAGATGACCGCGCTGAACACCAGCACGATCAGCAGCCGGGACAGGACCTGGGCGCTGACAAATTCCATGGCCGTCACCGGGGTCGCCTTGAGGCGTTTGAGAACGCCGTTCTTGCGATAACGGACAATGACGTAGCCGACGCCGAACAGGCAGGAGAACATCATGTTCATGCCGATAATGCCGGGCACCACCCAGTCGACATACCGGATCGGCCGGCCGGTCATCGGGGTGCGCTGAAAATCCTGGCTGCCGCCGAGCAGCAGCTGCTCGGCGAGATAGCTTTTCGGTGATTCTTCATTGACCCAGTATTGGCGAGCTGCCGGATCGATGAGCAGATCCAGCCGGTGCTGTTGCAGCTTGCGCTCCGCTTCGGGTGCCTGGTCGTAATCAACGAAATCAACGAAGCGGGTGTCATGAAAGGGCAGGGCGGCGAGCGCGGATGAATCGCCGCCGAGTACGCCGACCTTGTATTCGGCCCGTTGCTCGCCGCCGAAAATGAAGGAAAAACCAATCAGGATCAGCACCGGGAATGCGAGATTCCAGGTCAGGGCGGATTTGTCCCGGAAAAACTCGATATTCCGGGCCTTGAAGATTGCCAGCAGCCGGCGTCCGTTGATCATGCTCAATCCCTCAACCGGTGGCCGGTCAGTTTCAGAAACAGGTCTTCAAGATTCGGTGAGCGGATTTTCAGACCTTCCAGACTGGTGCCCGCCGCCAACAGCCGTTGCAGGGCGCCGTCCAGATCGGAGGTCGCGTGTTCAAGCTGGCTGTCGACCTGATGAAATTCCAGTTCCGCGGGCAGGGCGCCGCAATCATGGGCCGGTAACTGCAGCAACACGCCGTTAAAGTGGTGTTTCAACAGGGCCATCGGCGTGCCCTGCTCAATAATCCTGCCCTGATCCATCACCGCGATCTCGTCGCAGAGCTCCTGGGCTTCGTCCATGTAGTGGGTGGTGAGCATGATGGTCTTGTTCTCTTTCTTGATGTCCTTGACCAGATCCCAGAAGTTGCGCCGCGCCTGGGGATCGAGACCGGTCGTGGGCTCGTCGAGAAACAGGATTTTCGGATCATTGACCAGCGCCAGCGCCAGTAGCAGGCGTTGCCGCTGTCCCCCCGACAATTTGCGATTGTCCCGATCCAGAAAGGCGTCGAGGGCGCAGAGCTGGACAAGTTGTTCGAGGGGCATGGTGACGCGATAAAAACTGCGAAACAACTCGAGGGTTTCCCGCACGGTCAGATAGTCCTGCAGGGAGGTATTCTGGAACTGGATGCCAATCGCCGATTTGCTGTCGCGATTGGCGATGGCGCCGAAATAGGCGATCGTACCCGCAGTCGGCTTGATGATGCCCTCGAGCATTTCCACGGTCGTGGTTTTGCCGGCGCCATTGGGTCCCAGCAATCCGAAACAGATGCCTTCGGGTACGCTGAAGCTGACGCCATTGACGGCGGTCACATCCTTGTAGCGCTTGACGAGATTGGAGACGGTGAGAATGTCGGTCATCCGCGCATGGTAACCCGGATGGCGCAACAAGTGGATTGAAAAAATGCCGGATCCGGCAATGCGGACAGGCGGCGGGGAAACAGGCCGCCAGCCCGCGGATCGGACTCAGAAGTGGAAGAACAGGCTTGCGTAATAGCCGTCGAGTTTGAAGTTGCCCTGGTCGAGGTCGCCGAAGTCTTCGAGCTCCAGATCCAGGATCCGGTAGCCGGCCGAAACACCCAGGCCCCACTCACTTTCCCAGGCCAGATAGGCATTGGCGTCGGTTGCCTCGTTACTGTCAAAATTGGTCATGGATGCGGTCATACCCGCCGACAAACCGGTCAGCGGCAAGTCAAACTGGGCCCGGCCGTAGAGCATGGGCATGGTATCGTCGATATCCAGATTCTGGTCGAAGAGGCCGGCGACAGAGTGAAGATCGGCACTGCCGTCGAACTGCTTGACGTTGATTCCCAGATCCAGGTTGACCCAGTTGTCGAGCACTTCATAGTAGGCAATATAGTCGCTGTGGGTCAGGTCGAGATCAATGGAACCATCGATACAGGCGCTGCAGAAGGACAGACCGGCATTGCCGCTGCTCTCGAAACTGTGTCGCTGGACCTTGAAGTTCGGGATCAGCGGGATGGGGTGCTCCAGCGCCACATACAGGCTGGTGAAGTCATCGTCGTCGAGATCCGTATCCTGATTCAAATCAACGGCCGTACCGTCTCCCCGATAGTCGCCCTCGATGTCGGGCTGCCATTGTTCAACACCGGCGAAAACGCCGAGCAGGGTGTCAGCCGCAGCCAGATTCGGCAGTAATGCCGCCAGAGCTACAGGCAATAGCAATCGTGTTTTCATGGTTTTTCCCCAATGCGCAAACAAAAAGTGTATTCGGGTAAATATTGGTTTTATGCATTGGAGAATAGCGGGGCAGGGCGGTATAGCAAGGTTGCCGCAGCCGGTCCGTGAACTGTGTCATTAACCGAATGTGATACTCAGCAGCATTGCGAGCAGGAATCCGAACACCAGCAGGAACATATACAGGAAGCCGGTCAGGAGGAATTTGCAAAGCGTGACAAACCATCCCTGCCGGTAAACCCGGAGCTGGGTAATGTACAGATAGACGGGGATCCACCAGAGCATCAGGGTCGCGATGACACCGACGACCGGATTGTAACCGGCGGCGAAACCTGGCCACTCGTCAGTGGCCCATTCCGTGGAGGCGTTAAGTACAAAAACCACCAACAGGGTAAGAAAGATAAAGGAGTGGCTGTGCAGCGCCAGGATCATGTGTTCCATGTAGTAGCGGCGCGACAGGGGATACAGACACTTCAGCATCAGGGCGAAGAGCGGTAGCAGCAGAAACATCAGGGTCGGCAGGATATCGAACAGGTTTTCCGCCAGTTCCCGGATCAGGGCGAGTTGCTGCTTCCAGGCCGCGACCGGATCGGTTTTGCTCACTTCATTGGCGGCATTAAAACGGTCCGTCCAGTATTTCTGTCGCTCTTCCAGTAGCGCATTGGCGGCTTCCGGCAGGAAGGGAATCGTCAGAAATTCGCCGTCGTCGGTGTTGAAGCTGACATTCAGGTTGGGGGCGGCAGGCACATCATCCCGGGAAGCTTCAATGGCGGCCCGGGTCTCGGCCACCTGTTTCTTGACCGCCTCCGGGATGTCCTCCCGATCAGCGATCGCGGCGAGGTCGGTCGCAATTTCCTCTTTGTCCGATTCAGAGAGGGCCCCGCCCTCGCCATCAACCGGCACGCCGGCTGCGGATGTGCCGTTGGCAGTCAGTCGTGAGTTTTCAATGTCGAGCCAGTCAGCGCTGAGCAGATGCAGGGTAAAAAACATCAGCACACTGATGATCAGGTAGAGGCGCACCGGTGGCACGTAACTGTTGCGGCGACCGGCAATATATTCGTTGGTGAGAAACCCCGGCTTGAGCATCATGGGCCACAGGGTCCGCCAGGCCCGGGCATCAAACCCGAAGACCTCATCGGCAACTTCGAGGGCGAGATGACCGATGTAGCGGACGATGCTGCGCTGGTTCTGCCCGCATTGGTGGCAATAGGGGCCATACAGCGGCGCCTGGCAGTTACTGCATTCGCCGACGGCCTCCGGGCGCGGGATTGGCGACATCTCGGCCGGAGGCCCGGAGAAGGCTATTTCCCTGGCCTCTTGTTCCTGTGTTGGCGGATTAGGTTTTTCGGTGCTCAAGCGGACCGGGCCGGTTACAAAATCTGAGTGAAGTTTCGCACATTATCAAGAGCATATACAAAGTTTGGTGTTAGCCTGAGAAAAATAATGCGAATCTAATTGAAAATCATTCTCATTAACATTTATAATTCTGTTTTCACCTGGCACTTCCCAAAAACAACAGGGCATTTTCACATGTATTTGCAGAGATTTACCCGTAGCGCTTTCGCGGCTGCAGCTGTTCTTTCCTTCAATTCCGCTTTGGCGTTCGATATCGCGGACGATAGCGGGGTCAATACCATCCGTATTTTGGGCGACGCCGAAACCGTGCGCCAGTCCGCCGGCTCCGCCCATATTGTTTCGGAAACGGATCTTGAGACCTTTGAATACACGGACATCAACCGGGCTCTGCGTCAGGTACCCGGCGTTTACCTGCAGGAAGAAGACGGCTTCGGCTTGCGTCCCAATATCGGGATCCGCGGCTCGGGAACGGAAAGATCCGGTCACATTACCCTGATGGAAGACGGCGTCCTGATTGCCCCGGCGCCCTATGCAGCGTCATCGGCCTATTATTTTCCGACCTTCGGCCGTATCAATGCCATTGAAGTGCTCAAGGGCCCGGCCGCCATCCAGTACGGACCCTTTACCGTTGGCGGTGCCATCAATCTGGTCAGCACTCCGATCCCGGAAATGGCCGCTGGCCGGGTCGACGTGGAAGTCGGCTCCTTCAGTGAACAGCGCCTGCACGCCCATTACGGCAGCAGTACAGAGAATTTTGGCTGGTTGCTGGAAACCCATCAGCAGGAAAGCGACGGCTTCAAGGATATTGATTTCAGTTCCGACGAGACCGGCCTGGACAAGGAAGACTGGATGTTCAAGTTCCGGATCAATTCCGACGCCAGTGCCGCCATCTACCAACAGCTTGACGTCAAGCTGCAGTACTCCCGGGAAATCTCCGATCAGTCCTACCTCGGTCTGACCGATGGTGACTTCAATGATGACCCTTACCGGATGTATCTTGCTTCGGAACTGGATGAGATGGACAACGAGCACGACCAGGTTGTGCTCAGCTATTATGCGGATATAACTCCCGCCCTGGATTTCCGGGCAACGGCCTATCACAACAACTTCAAGCGCAACTGGTTCAAGACCGAAGGTCTGGATCTTGACGGCAGCGCCAGTGCCGATGACTTCTCCCGAACCAGCTGGTTTGACGTCGTTCAGGAGGTCAATCAGGGTGGTGCGCTGGCCCCGACCTATCAGGCCATTCTCGACGGGGGCGACACCCTGCCCGGCGCTATCGAATTGCGCGCCAACAATCGTGAGTACTTCAGCCGCGGCCTGCAACTGCAACTCGACTACAAGTTCAACACAGGTCCGGCCGCCCACAACCTGAAGGTTGGCGCCCGGATCCATGAGGACGAGGAAGATCGGCTGCAGCGCAAAAGTACGTATCATCAGGAAAACGGCACACTGGTGCTCGACGATTACGGTATGCAGGGCAATGCCGGCAACCGGGTACAAAGCGCGGAAGCCAAATCCCTTTTCGTTTACGACACTATCCGTTTTGGCGACCTGCTGCTGACTCCCGGAATCCGTTATGAAACCATGGATCTCGAGCGGGACAATTACGGCAATCAGCCGTTGCGCGACCCCGCCAATCTCAGTGAGCGGAGCAACGACGCCAGCATCTGGCTGCCCGGTATCGGCGCCAACTGGGCACTGACCCCGAAACTCACCCTGCTGGGTGGCGTGCACAAGGGCTTTTCACCGCCCGGCAATTCCCCCGATACCGATCCGGAAGAAAGCTGGAACTACGAAGCCGGTTTGCGTTACGGCAATAACGGCCTGTATCTCGAGTCTATCGTGTTCTACAACGATTACGAAAACATTCTCGGCGAGTGCACCAACCAGTCCGGCGGCAGTTGTGATATCGAAGACCAGGGCAACAAATTCAACGGCAACGGCGCCACGGTCAAGGGGCTGGAATTTCTGGCCAGCCTGGATCTGAGTCACTCGGACGCCTACAGCATGCCGGCCCGCTTTGCCTATACCTACACGGACGCCGAATTTGCGTCGACTTTTGACAGCGACTTTTTTGGCAGTGTCAGCAATGGCGACCCGGTCCCCTATATTCCCGAGCAACTCTGGCAGGCATCCATCGGTTTTGAGAAGGCGGCCTGGAGCCTGTTCGCCAACCTGTCATTCGTCGACGAAATGTGCACCCAGGCAAGTTGCGGAAGTTTTGAGGAAACCGAGGATCATCTGGTCCTGGATCTGGCGGGACAATATCGTCTGAGTAATCGGGTCACGACCTACTTCGGGGTGGACAATGTCACCGAAGAAGAAGACATCATTGCCCGCCAGCCCTACGGTGCACGACCGGACAAGGCGCGGGCCTTCAAACTGGGATTGCGGGTGGACTTCTAGGGCACAGCCCGCCATGGAGAAGCCCGCAGCATGCGGGCTTTTTTTTACTCGGATCAATCTGGTCGGCATCCGGGTAAGCGTGTAGGCTATTTGTAGCAACAGGGTACCGGCCGATGCAGGCCAACCGGTTTGCCTGCTATGATGATTCAAGGAACGGGACAACCCGGACATCAACATCGATCACGAGTGACATGACGCCGCCATGAGTGAAACCAGTACTGCCCGCAAACCGATACACAACCGGCAAATCAACTGCCGGGGTTATTTGAGAGAGGACGGTCTCTGGGATATCGAAGCGACACTGGAAGATCGCAAGGATTATGATTTCCCGACCCTGGAACGTGGGGTTCTGGCCGAGGGCGAACTGGTCCATCAAATGCACCTGCGCCTGACCATCAATGACGAACTGGTTATTCAGGATGTCGAAGCAAAAACCCTGGTGGCGCCTTTTTCGATTTGTGCGGAAGTTACCGAAAACTTCAAGCGCCTGATCGGATTGAAAATCGGTCGGGGCTGGCGGGATCTGGTCAGGGGCCGTCTGGGAGGCGTGGACGGTTGCACCCATCTGATCGAGATGCTCTGGCCGATGGCAACAGTGGCGGTACAAACCATTTACCCCTACCGGAATTTCAGCGAAGACGGGCAGTTTCCGATGTCCCAGGGGTTGCTGAACAGTTGTCACGGGTTCGACGAGGGCAATGAAGTGGTGCAGCGTTTCTGGCCGGAGTTCGCCGCCGAATCCGGGGATGCTCCGGAGGAAGAGTCATGACAAAATCATGTTCGTGAGAGCTAATTGAAGGAAGCAGGAAATCTGATGCTGGGCTGGCAGGAAGAATACCGGGAAATTCTCGACAGGATAGAAACCGAACTACGCGAACTGGATATGTGGGCTGACAAGCCACCGGAGATGGCGGCATTCACCAGCACCTTGCCTTTCTGCGTGGACACCATGCCGCTGGAAAACTGGTTGCAGTTTGTTCTGATCCCGAAGGTGGAGTCGCTGCTGGCGCTGGATCGCACCTTGCCGGGACCCGCGGATATCGCACCCATCGCCGAAGAAGCTTTCAAGCATAACCACAACGCCCTGAAGCTGGTCCGGGTGCTGCAGGAATTTGACGACCTGACCAAACGGGGCAGCCGTCACTGACACCCGAGTTGCTTCTGTCGAAATTGGGTGCCACACAGATCCCGGATTCCGCGAGGCTGCATCCGGGCTACACCGATAACAAAGAACCATGAACCTCGTAGCCCGGATGAAGCGCAGCGGAATCCGGGGTCTCTGAAACAAAACTCCATCTATCAAAAGGAATTGATAATGGTTTTGTATAGAAGAAGCTACGTTCCCGGTGGAACTTATTTCTTTACGGTTGCATTGGCAGATCGAAGGCGAGGTTGCCTGATTGCTGAAATAGATCTGCTACGTTTGGCTTTTCACCAGACAATGAGGGTCAAGCCCTTTCAAATCAACGCAGCTGTAATTTTGCCTGATCATTTGCATATGATCTGGACTTTGCCAGCCAGGGATGACGACTATTCCGGGCGCTGGAAATCCATCAAATCGAAATTCACCATGACACTCCGTTCCAGGGGCGTTCCAATCCACAAGAACGCACGTGGTGAATATAATCTTTGGCAGAAACGGTTTGGGGAACACACGATCTGGTCCGAAGCGGACCTGTTATCCCACACCGAATATATTCACCACAATCCGGTGAAACACGGTTATGTTGAAAGGCCGGATCAGTGGGCCTATTCATCATTCCGGCGTTCTGTTGCCAAAGATATTTATTCAAGTGGCGGGTAATCAGGGTGGCCTGCTCTTTTCCCTTGGCCTGGACCCCGGATTCCGCTGCGCTGCATCCGGGCTACACCGTTAAAGCAGCGCCATGAACTCGGTAGCCCGGATGGAGCCCCGCGGAATCCGGGGGCCATGAAGCGAACCCTACTGTCCTTCTTCGCCCCCGTCCGGGTGGGCCAGTTTCGCCGGATCCAGCAACTCCTCGAGCTGCTCTCGTGACAGGTCCGTCTTCTCCAGTGCCACATCAATGACCGGACGTTTTTCCCGGTAGGCCTGCTTGGCAATTTCGGCGGCCTTCATGTAACCGATGACCGGATTCAGCGCGGTCACCAGAATGGGGTTGCGGCGCAGAGACGCTTTCAGGACATCTTCGTTGACGACAAAATCGCGGATGGCCAGATCGGCCAGTGCCCGGGAACCGTTGGCGAGAAGCCGGATACTGGACAGCAGACGATCGGCAATCAGGGGCAGCATCACGTTGAGCTGGAAATTGCCTGACTGGCCGGCGACGGTGACGGCGGCGTCATTGCCGATCACCTGCGCGGCCACCATGGCAACGGCTTCGGGAATCACGGGATTGACCTTGCCCGGCATGATACTGCTGCCCGGTTGCAAGGCCGGTAACGCGATTTCTCCGATCCCCGCCAGGGGCCCTGAATTCATCCAGCGCAGATCATTGGCGATCTTCATGAGGCTGACCGCAAGCGTTTTCAGTTGGCCGGAAACCTCGACCGCGGTGTCCTGGCTGGCGATCCCGGTAAACAGGTTGTCCATGGGCCGGAAGGCGAGTCCGGTGGCCTCGCTGAGTCGGGTACAGAAAGTGTCGGCAAAGTCGCTGTGGGCATTGATGCCGGTGCCCACGGCGGTGCCGCCC
>JASBTO010000042.1 GCA_030148365.1 Kangiellaceae bacterium | reverse complement strand
CCAGGCGTTACCTGGCACCTTGCCCTGCGAAGTCCGGACTTTCCTCCATCCGCACACCCGGAGGTGGCAAACAGCGACTGTCTGGCCAACTTCGGCGCCAGAATGCCCAAATCCCACGCAAATAGCAACGACAAAGTACCGGCTGCGGACCTTCAGGATTGCAGCGTCAGCCCCAGCTCGTAGAGGGCCTTCTTGCGGGCGCCGGTGATCTCCGCCGCCAACCTTGCCGCACTCGACAGGGGCAGCTCCGTCAACAGACTGCGCATCAGCTTTTCCGCATCCGCCGGCAAGTCTCGTACGGTTTTTTCGGCGCCGCTCACCAGCACGACAAACTCGCCCTTGCGTTGGTTGGCGTCCTCCGTCAGTCGCTCGAGCAACGCTTGCAGCGTTCCCGGTAACACCGTCTCGAAAGTCTTGGTCAGCTCCCGGGCCAGCACTGCTTGCCGCTGCTGGCCAAATACAGTCGCCATATCGCTCAGGCTGTCATCGATACGATGGCAGGCTTCATAGAACACCAGCGTTTCCGTGCGGCCGACCAGCCCCTCCAGCAGACTCTTGCGGGCACCTGCCCGGGTCGGCAAAAAGCCGTGGAAACTGAAGCTGTCGGTCGGCAGTCCCGACACCGACAAGGCGGCAATCAGGGCGCAGGGGCCCGGCACAGGCACGACGGGTAAATCACGCTCCTGCAAATGACGCACCAACCGGAAACCGGGATCACTGATCAGGGGTGTGCCGGCGTCGGAAACCAGCGCGATGTTTTCTCCGGCTTGCAGGCGCCCGGCCAGCTCCTCTGCCCTGACCTCTTCATTGTGCTCATGCAGGGACAGGGTTGGCGTGGTAATACCGAGATGCTGCAGTAACCGGTTCGTGTGCCGGGTATCTTCCGCAGCAATCCGATCCGCCGACGCAAGGATCAGCCGGGCACGCTCACTGATGTCGCCGAGATTTCCGATCGGCGTCGCAACCACATACAAGGTTCCAGTCATGACAATTGGTTTCAGTCATTAATGTCAGCCTGCATGATAGCCTGAAAACTGCCCTCGCGGACGCCGGCCGGCGCGATTTTGCCATGCCTGGTCTAAGCGCCTACAATAGCGGCAATTCTTGCCAGTTGCAGATCCCGTTATGAAAGCTTTCGTCCGGATGACACCTTGGAGTTGGCTCGCCTTGGTCATGATATTGTCGGCCTGCGCGGTCGCTCCCCGTGACCAGGAGATGGGCGCAGCTGCCGATCAGACTTCTTCCTATTACCTGCAAAGAGCCGCACAAAGTGAAGGCAGTCGCCGGGCGGCATGGCAAATGCAGGCGGTCAGCGCCCTGCTCCGCGAGCAAAAAAATGCCCAGGCACTCGAATTACTGGGCACGGTCAATGAGCCGGATCTGACACCCTCAATGCTCAGCAATTATCAGTTCCTGCAAGGTGAGGCGCTGTTGGCCATGGATCGGGCGCCAGAAGCACTGACAGTCCTGCAACAGCTGACCGATCCGGAAACCTTTCCCCTCGACCGGCAATTGCAATACCAGCTCCTGCTGGCCCGGGCTTTTGAACGCAATGGCGAGACACTGCAAGCCGCCCGTACCCGGATCTCGGCCGAAGCTCTGATACTGGAGCCGGAAGCTGTACGGCAAAACCAGGAAAACATCTGGCAACTGCTCGACATGACGCCTCTTGAGGAACTGGAAACCGCCCGCGCCGAGAGTTTCGATCCCGGTTTCAACGGCTGGCTGGATCTGTTCATTGCCATTACCGGCAATAACCGGGACCCCGACGGCCTGCAAGCGGCCCTGCGTGCCTGGCAGCTGGATTACCCGGGCCATCCGGCAGCCGGCCTGCTACCCGAATCCCTGATCCGGATCCGGGACTCGGTCACCTACACGCCCCGTCAGGTAGCTTTGATGCTCCCGCTATCCGGCAATCTCGGCGTCTCCGGCGCCATGGTCCGGGACGGGTTTCTGGCCGCCCATTACAGCGGTGACAGTGCGGATCTGGCTCCGCGGATCCGCGTCTACGATACCAGCCAGGTTGTCTCTATCAAGGAACTCTACGAAAAGGCCATCCGGGAAGGCGCCGAGTTGGTCGTCGGCCCCCTGACCAAGGAAGCCCTCGAGGAACTCGCATCTTTCGAGGTACTGCCGGTGCCCACTCTTGGCCTCAACCAGCTCGACCATGATCTCAACCCGGCCCACTTTTACCAGTTCGGGCTGCCGGTCGAAGATGACGCCGTGGCCGTCGCCGAGCGCACCATTGCCAAAAACCAGCGCAGCGCGCTGGTGATTAATGCCGATGGTGGCCTGGGCGAAAGAGCGGAGCAGGCGTTTACCGAGCGCTTCGAGTCCCTCGGCGGCAAGGTGGTGCGCAGTGTGGTCGTCAATGGGCAGGCTGAAGCCGAGCAGGCGGTGAAGTCAATTCTCGGCGTCAGTGGCATTGAGCAGCGCCAGAAGAATCTTCAGGCCACGATCGGTGTGCCGGTCGATCTCGCGCCACACCGCCGCCAGGATGCCGATTTCGTGTTCATGATTGCACGCAGCAACATGGCCCGGCGCCTGAAGCCGTACCTTGATTATTTTTACGCTTACGACCTCCCGGTCTATGCCACTTCACACGTGTATACCGGGCAGTCAAATTCACAGCGGGACAATGATCTCTCCGGGATCACCTTCCCCGATGCGCCCTGGGTCATCGGCTCCCGGCCAGCACTGCAGGCTCCCCGGGAACGCTTCGAATCAGAATTGCCCGGCGCCGCCTCCAGCTATGGCCGGCTGTTTGCTCTCGGCTTTGACGCCTATCGTCTGATACCGGAGCTGACGCAGATGGCGGCGCTGGGAGATTATCAGATAGACGGTTTGTCCGGCACTCTGCACATGGATAACCACGGCCGTATTCACCGGCAACTGGACTGGGCGTTGTTCCGGGGTGGCGAGGTCACGACCGGACAGTGACCAGACCCGACAGCGGCTCACTCGGAAAACGTGAGCAGGGCGCCGCCTGTGAAGCGCTGGCCCTCGACTACCTGCGCCAACAGGGTCTGGAACTCAAGGAACAAAATTACACTTGCCGGGTCGGAGAAATAGATCTCATAATGCGGCATCGCGATCAGCTGGTGTTTGTCGAAGTCCGGTTTCGAAAACAACAGTCATTCGGCGGTGCTTCGGCGACGGTGGACAGTCGCAAGCAGGGCAAGTTGATCCGCTCTGCTCACACCTATCTGCAGGAACAAAGACTCGGCAACCGGATCAGCTGCCGATTCGATGTCGTCGCCATATCACCCGGGAACGGCAAGTTCGACATTAACTGGATCCGTAACGCCTTCACCGAAAACTTTCGCTAGGGTCAGATCGGAACAACTCAATCAAAGGCTATTCATGCAACAGCGCATCAAAGATATTTTTACTGAAAGTATTCAGACCAAGATTGCCGCCGCCGACGCGTTGCCGGAAAGCATCGCCAAAGCCGGCGAGACCATGGTCAAATGTCTGCTCGACGGCAACAAGATCCTGAGTTGCGGTAACGGCGGCTCCGCGGGCGATGCGCAGCACTTTTCCTCCGAGATGCTCAATCGTTTCGAACGGGAACGCCCCGGGCTTCCGGCCATCGCGCTGAATACCGATACCGGCACCCTGACTTCCATTGC
>JASBTO010000038.1 GCA_030148365.1 Kangiellaceae bacterium | reverse complement strand
GCAGCAGCCCGGACAGGAACATCATCGACAGGGCCATGAGGGGCCGGAAGGGCGTGAAAGGCTTGTCCATAAGGGAACTCAATTGTGATTATGGAACCACTATAGCCAAAGGCCCGGCGGCTTTTCAATCAACACTGTGCGAGGCGGGTAATAGTACCCTTTTTTATCAGGTCCGCGCCGGAGCCGGTTGGTCTGCCGAGCGCCAGCGTATTGGTGCGTTGTGTCGGTAGTTTATTCCAGCCAGGCCAGCGGGTTTTGCGGCTTGCCCTGGCGCCGGATCTCGAAATAGAGTCCGCTCTCGCCGCGACCGCCACTGCGCCCGCTGGTTGCGACCGGCTCGCCGGCTTCGACGAAGTCACCGACGCTTTTCAGCAAGGCCTGATTGTAGCCGTACAGACTGATAAAGCCCTTGCCGTGGTCAAGAATGGTGACCAGCCCGTAACCTCGCAGCCAGTCGGAGAACACCACCTGGCCATGGTGGACAGCCTGCACTTCCCGGCCTTCCGGCGCGCTGATTAAGATGCCGTTCCAGCGCAGGCGGTTGGCGACCCGGGTGCTGCCGTAACGGTGCAGCAAGCTGCCCTTCAGGGGCCAGTTGAGTTTGTTTTTCAGCTCCGACAATCCGCCCAGCACCTGAGCCGAGCGGGCTGCCGTCAGGGCTTTCTGAAGGGCTTCTATCAGATCCTGCAGGGCGGTCTGATCGTCCTGCATTTTTTCCAGATGCACGCTGCGGTTGATGTATTCGGCTTTCAGCCGGTTCAGGCTGGCGCGGCGCTCTTCATTGGCCTGTCGCAGCTGTTTTTCCTGTTGCCGCTGGGCGCTTTCCAGATCCGTCAGTTCGGTCAGGGAGGTCTGGATATCTTTTTCGAGGGTCATCAATGTCGCGAGATCCTCGCGCAGTTGTTCGATGGCCCGGGTGCGGGCGCGATTGAGATAATCATAGTAAATCAGGTTGCGCCCGATACTGGCGGGATCTTCCTGGTTCAGAAGCAGTTTCAGGTATTCCTGGCGACCACTGATATAGGCGCTCTTTAACTGCCCGGCGAGGGCCTTTTGCTGAACGTTAACGTGGGTGCGGGTTTGCTGGCGCTGCTGTTGCAGATCCTTCAGGCGCTTGCGCTCATGGCCTATCCGATCGCGAGTCTGGCGCAGGCCGGCGGCGGCCTCGCCGATGGCGGTTTCCGCCTTGCGCAGGGCGGTTTCCGTTTCGCTTTGCAGCGACCGGTTTTTCTCAAGGCGGGCCTTGATGCGGGCGATGCTGTCCTGCAGGTTTTTGAGTTCCCGCACCGCCTGGGCGCGATTTTTCGGTTGCTCGCCCGTCGCCGCCGGTCCAGCCACGGACAGCAGCAGGGCGCCGACCAGGGCCGCGGCCAGCAGTGAGGGGAACCGGCGACTCAAATCTATTCCGCCGGTTCCAGCAGGCAGCGGCCGGTCATTTCTTCAG
Source organism: Kangiellaceae bacterium (assembly GCA_030148365.1). Classification (GTDB taxonomy): domain Bacteria; phylum Pseudomonadota; class Gammaproteobacteria; order Enterobacterales; family Kangiellaceae; genus JASBTO01. The sequence continues at coordinate 6,842 of JASBTO010000038.1, read as the reverse complement.
GGACCGGCACGCCCATCAGGTGCAGCAGGGTCGGGGCAACGTCGGACAAAACACCGTCCTGACGCAGCACCTTTGCCTTCCGGCCCAGATAAAGCAGCGGTACCGGTTCGCTGGTATGGGCCGTGTGGGCCTGACCGGTGCCGGCATCGGCCATCTTTTCGGCATTGCCGTGATCGGCGGTAACAAGCGCTTCGCCGCCGGCCTTTTCAAGAGCTTCGGCGATCCGCCCCAAACACGCGTCGATGGTTTCGATGGCCTTGACCGTGGCGTCAAAATTACCGGTGTGACCGACCATGTCCGGGTTGGCGAAATTGCAGATAATCACGTCGTACTGGTCACCGGTAATGGCTTCAACGAGCTTGTCGGTAAGGGCCGGCGCATTCATTTCCGGCTGCAGATCGTAGGTGGCGACCTTGGGTGACGGGATTAACAGGCGATCTTCGCCGGTAAAGGGCTGCTCGACGCCGCCGTTAAAGAAGAAGGTGACATGGGCGTATTTTTCCGTTTCCGCAATCCGGAGCTGGCGCTTGCCGAGATTTTGCAGATACTCGCCGAGTACATTGTCCATGGAGACGGGCGGGTAGGCACAGGCGGCATTGATGTCGGCGGCGTAGCGGGTCAGCATGACGAAGGCGGACAACCCGGGGCGTCGACCGCGATCGAAACCGGCAAAATTCTCGTCGACGAACACCCGGGTCAGTTGCCGGGCCCGATCGGCGCGATAGTTCATGAAAATCACGGCATCGCCATCGCCGATGGGCGCCGCATCGCCGATCACCGTCGGCTCCACGAATTCATCGTTTTCACCGCGCTCATAGGCGGCGTGGAGGGCGGCCACGGAATCATCAAAGTGGTACTCGGCATCGCCTGCGGTCAGCAGCTTCCAGGTTTTCTCGACCCGGTCCCAGCGCTGATCCCGATCCATGGCATGGTAGCGGCCGCACAAGGTGGCGATACGGCCGACGCCGGCTTCCCGGCACTTTTCCTGCATCAACGTCAGGCTGGCCTCGGCGCTGCGGGGCGGCATGTCCCGTCCGTCCAGAAAGGCATGCACGTAGATCTGTGTGGCACCGCGATCGGCGGCCATTATCAGGGCGGCATGGATATGGGATTCGTGGCTGTGCACGCCACCGGGCGACAGCAGACCGAGAAGATGCACGGCCTTGCCGGCGTGAACGGCCTGGTCGATCGCGGCGACCAGTGCCGGATTTTCAGTAAAGGCCCCGGACGCGACGTCCTGGCTGATGCGGGTGTAGTCCTGGTGGACGACGCGACCGGCGCCGAGATTCAGGTGGCCGACTTCGGAATTACCCATTTGCCCGTCGGGCAGGCCGACATCCATCCCGGAACCGGAAATCAGCATCGAGGTGTGCGTCCGGTTCAGGCGATCCCAGTTGGGGGTGTTGGCCGCCAGGATGGCGTTGGAGTCGGTATCTTCGCTGTGGCCCCAGCCGTCCAGAATGATCAGCGCCATGGGTTTCGGATGTTCAAGCATGGAAAAGCGTGCCTTTACTATTGTGTTTATCGCAAAATGTCGCGTATTTTAGCCCGAGCCGGTCAAGGGGTACAGTGACCTTGCCCGTCTGTACCGGGGCAACTTGAATAGCGGACCGTCAGTCCCAATATTCAAGAGCAACTGACCCGAATAATTCCAACAAGATAACAGAAAACAAAACCCGAGGAGTCGCAACATGGGAGCTTCTTCCATTGTCACCGCCATTGCCGAAGGCGATGTGCAGGCAATCAATTATTTTGTCGCACAGAAATACGTTGAGGCCCTGCAAGGGATCGCCACCTCCGATAACGGTAAACTGGTAATGATGCCCCTGGAAGCTTCTTCGATTATCGGTGCAATCGGCGGCATCAAGGAACTGACCAGTGCTGCCCTCGGCTCCACGAAACAAGGGAGGATTGACCCATGATCGAGCTCTTTGAACAGATCCGCTATTGGCACTGGCTGATTTTCGGGGTCGCGCTCCTGATCCTGGAAATGTTCGCCCCCGGTGCGGTTTTCATGTGGTTGGGGATCAGCGCCCTGGGGGTCGGCGGTTTGCTGCTGGCCCTGCCGGATACCAGCTGGGAACTGCAGTTTCTGGTGTTTGCCACCCTGTCGGTGGTCAGTGTGCTGGCCTGGAAACTCTTCGCGAAGCGCAGTGGTCAAACCGGCAAGGATGACGAGGACACCATGAACCAGCGAGGCAGGTCATTGATCGGCAAGGAGTTTGTCATCGAGCAGCCGCTGGCAGGCGGATCCGGCAGGATGCGCGTCGGCGACAGCTACTGGCGCATGGAAGGACCGGACTTGCCGGCTGGCAGCCGGGTACGGGTTATTGACGCCGATGGCGCCACCCTGAAGGTCGGTGCGGCGGACCGTCCATGACCTTTCCGACCCCTGTTTCTGGCGGGCAAGATGTGTATAATGCCCGGTTTCGCGGCGATCCCTTCGCGGCATGACTTGAATTTGACGCAGACTATTCGATGATATCCCAACTGCTGGAATTTGCTACAAACCACTGGATACTCGCGGGCCTCTGGGCCCTGGTGGCGCTGTTGCTGGTGCTGTCTTTTGCCCAGACCATGATGAGCGGCAGCCGCTCACTGTCCGCGGCGGAACTGACCGTCCTGATGAATCGCAATGAAGCCCAGGTCGTTGACCTGCGGGCGCTGGCCGATTTCAACAAGGGCCATATCGTCGGCTCCATCAATATCCCGCTGACCAAGCTTGAGGATCATCTCAAGGATCTCGAGAAATTCAGGGACAAGCCGGTGATCATGGTGTGTCCCAACGGCCTGCAATCTGGCGGAGCGGTGATCAAGTTGCGCCGGGCCGGTTTCACCGATGTCCACAAATTGCAAAACGGCATCCAGGGTTGGGTCGCCGAAAATCTGCCACTGCGCAAAGGATGAACCACTATGGCTAACGTCGTTCTGTACGGAACCCGTCACTGCGGTTATTGCAGACGGGCACGGGGCCTGCTCAACGAGCTTGGCATCGAATACGAAGATATCCCGGTGGACCACAATCCCGAATTACGCAAGACCATGGAAGAGCTGACCGGCGGTTACACGGTTCCGCAAATACTGATTAACGAGAAGCCCATTGGCGGCTCCGACGACCTGTTTGCCCTGCACGAAAGCGGCAAGTTACAGGAACTTCTTTCCAACAAATCGTAAAGCACTATCAAAGAGAGATCTTATTATGACTGATGAAGCAGTAAACACCGGCGAAGCCCAGGCCGCCGCTGACGACAATTCCATCCACCTGGTAATCCAGCGCATCTACGCCAAGGACATGTCCTTCGAAGCGCCGAACCTGCCGCAGTTGTTCCTGGAAGAGTACAAGCCTGAAATCCAGGTCAGCCTCCAGAGCCGTGCGCGCAGCGTTGCCGAAGACGTCTATGAAGTCGTCATGAAGGTCACTGTGACCGCCAAGTCCGGCGAAGACACCGCCTTCATCGCCGAAGTCGACTATGCCGGTCTGTTCGGTCTGCGTTGCAACGACGAAGCCGAAAAGCAGAAGGTTCTCGGAGCCTACTGCCCGAACGTTCTGTATCCCTATGCCCGCGAAGCCGTTTCTGAAATGGCAGCCCGTGGCGGCTTCCCGCAGGTTCTGCTGGCACCGGTCAACTTCGACAAGTTGTACGCCGACAGCCAGAAAAACCCGCAGGCTGAAGGCCAGCCCGCAGAGCAGGCTCCGGTCAGCGACGACGGCATCAGCTTCGAACAAGCGCCCAAGGTCTGATCCGGACCATGGCCGAAGCGAAAGCGCCTTTCGCGGTTTTGGGTGCCGGCTCCTACGGCACCGCCCTGGCGCTTTTGCTGGCCCGCAACGGACACCCGGTCTGCCTTTGGGGCCGGGATCCCGCGCATGTTGAAATCCTGCAGCGAGAGCGTTGCAACCAGAAATACCTCCCCGACGCCAGGTTCCCAGACAATCTGAAAGCCACTGTCGACATGGCGGAAGCGGCTGACGGTAGCCGGGATATATTGGTTGCCGTCCCCAGCCACGCTTTTCGTGAGACCCTGCGCAAGCTCAAGCCCTTGCTGCGAAGCAATAGCCGGGTGGTCTGGGCGAGCAAGGGGCTGGATCCGGACAATGGCGATCTGTTGGGTGATGTACTCAAGGAAGAACTGGGCACCGATATCCCCCACGCGATCCTCTCCGGCCCGACCTTTGCCCGGGAAATGGCCCTCGGCTTGCCGACCGCCATCAGCCTCGCGGCCTCGACCGAAGATTTCGCCCGGGATCTGGCGAAGGCCTTGCACAGCGACCGCTTCCGCGTCTATCTGAGCAGTGATTTGGTCGGCGTCCAGCTCGGCGGCGCGATCAAGAACGTTATCGCCATCGGCGCCGGTATTGCCGACGGTCTCAACTATGGCGCCAACGCCCGCACCGCGCTTATTACCCGCGGTCTCGTGGAAATGACCCGCCTCGGCGTTGCCGTCGGCGGTGAAGCCTCCACCTTCAACGGCATGGCCGGCCTCGGCGATCTGGTGCTGACTTGCACCGACGATCAGTCCCGCAACCGCCGCTTCGGCCTGGCCCTTGGTAAAGGCAAAAGCCGCGAGCAAGCCGAAGCCGACATTGGTCAGGTGGTGGAAGGCGTCCGCAACGCCTCCGAAGTGCGCATGCTGGCGCAGCGCTATGACGTCGAAATGCCGATTGTGGAAGCCGTGTATCGGATTATCTATGAAGGCGAAGATGCGGCGACTGCGGCAAAGCGGTTATTGGCGCGGACGTTGAAAGCGGAGAACTGACAGGCCGCGGATCCTTCAGAAAATCTCTCTTTCCTGAATAACAATTTTATCCCGTCAGACTGATTTGTAGACATCTCGCCGGTGCGCGACCCGGATGACGATAACGATCAGCACCTTGTCCCTGATTTCGTAGATTATCCGATAGTTTCCCTGCCGCAATCTGTATCAATCAGAGCCCGAGAGTTTTTCGGCCACCGGCGGTCGCGGCTCATTCGCCAGTGATTTTATGCGGCTCAGTATTCGATTGACGTCTTTACCGGGTATGGACCGAAGGTCTTTGGTAACGGAGCGCTAGAACGCGAGCTCATAGCTTGCCATGAGCTTTCAGATCATCAAGCAGTTCTGCATAGGTCATGGTGGGTTCGGCGACCCGGTCGTCGGCAGCTGCGATATCTTCCTGATCTTCCTGCAGTGTCCGGCGCACGGCTTCATTGACCAGATCTGACAGGGTGCGATGGGTGGAAGCAGCCTTCAGGCGTAGCGCCTTGTGCAGGTCCGGATCAAAGTAGATAGTGGAACGTTTTGCGGCTTCGCTCATGGGTAATTCCTCCTGTCACAACAATAACGTTTTGACGATAAAGCGTCAAAACGTCCCGTTTGCGTAACCCCGGGAATCCATCTTCCAGGTCCGTGCATTAGTCCGGCATAAATTTCCGATTGCGCGGGAATGACAGGCGGAGAAGTTGCAGAGGTCGCCGGTTTACCGGGTGTTCGATGAGCAACCAAAAAAAAGCTGCCAGGATCGGGAGATCCGACAGCCTTTTCAGTCTTGGCCCAAATCAGAACGAGTAGCGCAAACCCGCCATGTAGGTCGAGCTTTCGTCACCAAAATCACCCGAGACATTGATACCCAGGTTTTCGCTGATTTCGAACAGTGCGTTACCGAACAGTGAGACGTCATCGCCCTGGTCCAGATCGGTGTAGCGTGCGCCGCCACCTAGTTCCAGCCAATCAGTGATTTGCGCGCGAAGACCCAGGTCGGCCTGATAACCATCACTGGAGTCATCATTGAGATCGCGGATCGCATCTTCAATGTCTTCGCCGCTGTCCACGTCGTCTTCGGCGGCGCCCAGATCGAAGTCGCCGTAGTCAATATCGACATAGGCGGCTCGGGCCACCAGATCAAGATTATCGGCGAGGGGGGTGTGGAAACCCAGCCCGGCCTTCAGGGTTTTGACGTCTTCATCCTGGGGGATCCGGAGTCCTGTGTCGTCGATGAAAGTGAAGTCGGCTTCGGTGCTGGAGTAACTACCGAATGCAAAGAAGTGTTCACTGAAGCCGATTGAGGCTGCGACACCCCAACCATCGCCATCGTCAAAGTCTTCAGTGAAATTATCCAGAACGCCGCTGTCCTCATAGCGGTCGATATCCTGAACAATGTAGTCGGCCTCAATCCAGGTATAGCTGAGGTTGTCTGCTGCCATCCCCGCAGCGGGTAAAAGCAACGCTGCACCGATTAGCGATCGAGTGAAAAGTTTATTCGATTTCATTGTGCACAACTCCTTGTTCCAGAGAATTCGTGATAAACAGTATTTTCCGCTGCCAATGAATCCGGACTGACAGGCGGCACGGGGAACATTCACTATCCCGTGCCCAGAAATCTGCAATTTTCGGGCCAGATGCCGGATATATGCCGTTTTTTTTGCGTAATTGGCAGCGATAGCAGAAACCTGAGTCTTTTCAACCTCTTTGATACAGGGCGTTTTAACAGCAAATCTGCCCCAATCCACAGGCGTTGAATTATTGGCCAAAACCCGCGGTGAAGTTTGTAATTTCAGTGGTTCATCTTTAGAGTGCTGTCGCTATATAGCGACGGCGAGAGCCGGTGGAAACGCCTTATTTCGTACTGATGCAGCGCCAGCCTCTACAGTCGCGGGATTAGGGCGGGCAGCCAGTTGTCGGTGATTGGCGACGCATTTTTCCCGTATAATTCTCTGCTCCGGCTCTCGCCGTGACGCCTGACGAGTATTAAAAAAGGACACGCAAACGTGAAAAGAACCTTGTTACTAGCCTTCGCGGCTTTCACCTTCACTAATTTGATGGTTCCTGTATCGGCCGCCGAGTTCCGCCCTTATCCAAACGCC
>JASBTO010000029.1 GCA_030148365.1 Kangiellaceae bacterium | reverse complement strand
GACAGACAGAACACCGCACCCTGCTCCGGGTTGGCGCAGGTCTGCCAGTAGGTCGCGGCCTTGATGCGCAGTTCAACGTCTTCGCCTTCACCTTCCATCCGCAGCACGATATCGGGCCAAGACAGGAGATCCGCATCGGTCAGGCTGACATGTTCGTGGGCCATGGATTGCCCGATCAAGGCACTATAGGCGGGATTGAGGGCCCGAAATTGCTCCAGCAATCGCTTCAACAGGGACTCCGGCACGACCAGATTATTGGTGCCGCTGTCGACGATGGAATTGGACGCCACCTTGCTGTCCGCCACGGGCGGCGCCACGGCGATGGGCAATTGACCCGCCACCCTGATGGACTTGAGATTGGTGTTGTAGAAGAGGTCATGCACGACCCTTACGGTCTTGAATTCGCCCTCAAAAAAGTCTGTTTGCTCCTCGCCCCCGCCAATCACGCAACACCCGTAGTTACGGGCGTTTTGCTCCGGCGCTCCGCCTGTGTAATCAATGCGCGAGCGCTGGGTATAAAAAGCAAACCGGTTGGCGACCACGCCGCTCTCTTCGAGCTGGCTGAAGCAGGGCGGCAATTCGCACTTGGGCGCCAGCTCCAGTTGATTGCCGTCGAACGCGGGCCACGAGGGCTCCGGCAGCGTGAAGGCCTGGTTCAAGCCACGGTAGGCGAGCCCCAGGATGCCGTCGGCCTTGCCAAAAAACCGCTGTCCGGCTTCCAGCGTGACGGCGGCATGGACATCATTCAGGGACAATCCCGTCTGCTCACAGCCCAGCGACATGCGGGTTTTGACCACCGCGCCAGTCCACCCGCCCGCACCATACTCGACCCGCTGGGCGAGATTGGTAATGCCTGCGCCCGCGTCTATCTCCGGATTGTAAACCCGCCCATCGATGACCAAGGTGCTGCTGCCAGTGTCCAGAATAACCTGGGCCGGCGTGCGGGAATCACCAAAATACAGGGTGCCGGTATAGTCGCCATGCATATAAAGGTTGGTGAGGGGGATCTTCAGGTGCCGCCGGGTTGGCGTGTTGGTAATTTTATTTTTCTTTGGCGTCATCGCCATACTCTTTGGACTCCTCTTTTTTGACCTGTTTGAATCCCACAAATGTCAGGAAGGTGATCAGGGCTATGACAATGGCGATTTCATAGCGTTGAAAGGCAACGGCCGTTCCCAGCGCGCCGGTCCCCCAAATCGATGCCGCCGTAGAGGTACCCTCTACCCGGTTGTCACTTTTCATGATGGCGCCACCGCCGATAAAACCGATGCCGGTGACTATGCCCTGGACAATCCGGGACACGTCCACGTCAAGCGTTTGGTTCAGCGACACGGCTATCAGACAATAGGCGCAGCTTGCACAGGCCACCAACGGAAAGGTCCGGATACCGGCGCCCCGTGCGGCCTTGTCCCTGTCCCAACCGACCGGCAACGCCAGCACATAGCTGATCCCGATCAATTTGAGAAAGTGCAGCGTTTGTGTCCAGTCAAATTCCTGCATGGATAGTCCCTTCCAAAATTGCCTTTCTGTCAGTCTATGAAGCAGAAAACGCCGTCTTCATCGGCCGCCCCTCCGCTTCTCCTTAGACCAGACTAGCACTGATTGTCGATCATGTTCAGCCATCGGCCCCGGAGCCGCCCCCGGACTCGTCCGGTTGTCCGCTGCGCTCCCGAAAGTGTCCGGCCGCCTGTCCGACGGCTAATTTTTGACCAATGTTGACTCTGCAAGCTGCTGATATCTAGCGGGTTTCTAACTTGGCATAACAATTGCTAATAATCAAATTGTTCTTTAACTCGCCGCCGTGATCGGCCTTTGAAAACCATGATAAGAGATACTTCCGCGCAGGACACTCTGGTCGACACTCGGCCAGGCCGTAGCCGGCCCCGCCTGATGGCGGCAGCCCTGATCGTCGCCGTTCTCGCCTCACTGGCGGCGCTGACCTTCACCCTGGCGGGCTGGATGAGTTCGGACCGCTCCATTGACGCCGCCAGTATTCGCACCGCCGTTGTCAGTCGTGGCAGTTTTGTCCGCGACATCAATGCCCAGGGGCGCATCGTTGCCGCGGTCAAGCCCTCTTTTTACAGTCCGGCCACCGGCATCGTCAGATTCAGGGTCAAGGCCGGTGATCCGGTGAACAAAGGCGACCTGCTGGCGACGGTCTACAGTCCGGAAATCCAGAATGAATTCGATCAGGAGCAGGCCACTTACGACAGTATGTCAACGGATCTGCAGCGCCAACAGATCCAGACCCGGCAAACGGAAAGCCTCAACCAGAAAACCATTGATATGGCCCGGGTCACCCTGCAGGCTGCCGAGCGGGAGCTGAAACGGGCCGAAAAGGCCAAGCAGGTCGAAGCCATCAGCGTGCTCGATCTCGAAAAAGCCCGGGACGACCGGAATACGGCGCGCCTCGCTTACCGCCATGCCATTGCCGACGCCAAGCTGGCACGGGAATCCCAGGAGTTCGAGTTGCAGACCCAGAAGCTGCAACTGGATCGCCAGCAATTGACCCTGGACAACTTGCGTCGGCGCATTGACGAACTGACTATCCACTCCCCCATTACCGGCATCGTCGGCAGTGTTGCCGTCGACGAGCGGGCCGCGGTCAATCAGAACCAGGCATTGCTGACGGTCATTGATCTCAGCGCCTTCGAGATCGAAGCCGGGATCCCGGAAACCTACGCCGACGAGCTGGCCGCCGGTATGGATGTCGAGATCCTCTATAACGGCCGCACGTATCCCGGCACCCTGGGCGCCATCTCGCCCCAGGTAATCGCCAATCAGGTCACGGCCCGGGTCCGCTTCAACGACGATCTGCCCGCCGGCTTGCGGCAGAACCAGCGGGTTACCACCCGCATTATCCTCGAGCAGCGGGACGATGTAGTCACCGTGGCCCGGGGCGCTTTCATCGATTCCGGCGGCGGCCGCCATGCCTGGGTCATCACCCCTGACGACATGGCGGTAAAAACCCCGGTCGAGCTCGGTGCCCGCAGCATTTCCGCCGTCGAGGTCCTGTCGGGACTTGCCGAAGGCGACAGGATTATTGTTTCCAGTACTTCCGAATTTAACAAGGCGGACGTCATCCGCATCACCGATTGAGGCACACTATGTTGAAAATGAATAAAATCAGTAAAGTCTATCGAACGGAAATGGTCGAAACCTACGCCCTGCGCGACTTTGATTTGGCGGTCGATGAAGGCGAGTTCGTCGCCGTGACCGGACCTTCCGGTTCGGGAAAGACCACTTTTCTGAACATCGCCGGCCTGCTGGAACCCTTTACCAGTGGCCAGTATCTGTTGGACGGCAAGGACGTCAGCGCGGTCAGCGACAAGGAAAGGTCGAGACTGCGCAACGAAAAAATCGGCTTTATCTTCCAAGGCTTCAATCTGATGCCGGATCTGAACGTGTTCGACAATGTCGATGTGCCGCTGCGCTATCGCGGATTCGGGGCCGCCGAGCGCAAGAAGATGATTGAACAGTCCCTGGAGATGGTCGGTCTGGCGTCCCGCCAGAAACACCTGCCCTCCCAGCTTTCCGGCGGTCAGCAACAGCGGGTGGCGATTGCCCGGGCGCTTGCCGGCAAGCCCCGCTTCCTGCTCGCCGACGAGCCGACCGGTAACCTCGACTCCCTGATGGCCCAGCAGGTCATGGACATGCTCGAGAATATCAATTCCCTGGGTACCACCATCGTCATGGTGACCCATGATCCCGAGCTGGCCATCCGGGCCCGTCGCAACATCCAGATCCTCGACGGTCAGGTACACGATCTTGAAGAAATGATGCATCGGGTCAGTCAGCCCTCGGCGTCGGGCGCGACCCCGACACTCGCAGAGGAGTAACCGCCATGTTTTCCTATTATTTGCGTCTGGCGAAACTCAGCATCTTTCGCAATCCCGTCATTTCTACCTTGATGGTGCTGGCGCTGGCGCTCGGGATCGGCGCCAGCATGACCACTCTGACGGTCTACTACACGATGTCCAAAGACCCCATCCCGGAGAAAAGTGAGCGTTTGCTCGCGGTACAACTGGATACCGGCGACCCCGCCCGGGAGCCGTCCCGCGGCCCGGAAGACATCCCCCACAACATGACCTATACCGATGCCAGCAATCTGATGCGTCTGGACACGCCGACCCGGCACAAGGCCGCCATGTTTGCCTCCAGCGACCTAATCATTCCGGCCGCAGGGGACGCCACCCCGGTGTCCGTCTCCCTGCGCGCGACTTACCGCGACTTTTTCCCGATGTTCAATGTGCCCTTCCAGTACGGTGAGCGGTGGAGCCAGACCGCGGACGAAGGCGAGCCGGTCATCGTGCTGAGCCGGGAGCTGAACGAGCAGTTGTTCGGCGGTGAAAACAGCGTTGGCGAAAAAATCAAAATGGGCAGCGGCTATTACACCGTCACCGGCGTTATGGACTGGGATACCACCTACGCCTGGTACGACCCCTTTCCCCGGGTCACCCAGGAACCGGAAATGGCCTTCCTGCCCCTGAATACCCGGATCAAGACCGAGCCAATGAACATCAATGGCAACGTCAGCTGCTGGCAACCGCAACCGATCCCGGATCAGGCGGCATTTATCGCCTCGGAGTGCGTCTGGATCATGTTCTGGGCGGAAGTCGCCGACAAGAGCGAACAGGCCCAATTTCAGACGTTTCTGGACAACTATGCCCGGGAGCAGAAGTCCCAGGGACGTTACCAGCGTCCGATCAACAACTTCCTGACGCCCCTGATGGACTGGCTGGAGCTTAACGAAGTCACCGGCAAGGACAGCCGCATTCTGGTGGGCCTGTCGTTCCTGTTTCTGCTGGTCTGCATTATCAACGCCGTCGGGCTGCTGATCGCCAAGTTCTTCGGCAAGACCACAGACGTCAGCGTCAGGCGGGCCCTGGGCGCCAGCCGCCGTGACATCTTCGTACAAAACCTGATCGAGGTCAGCCTGATCGGCGTGCTCGGCGGGATCCTCGGTCTGGCCTTTGCGTGGCTGGGCCTGCGGGCTGTCGAAAGCATGTATCGCGGTTATGACAATCTGGTGCAACTCGACTCCCTGATGATAGCCACCGCCATGTTAATTGCCCTGTTGGCCGCCCTGTTGGCCGGGCTATACCCCAGCTGGCGGGTATCGAATTTACCGCCCGCCCAATACCTCAAGACCCAGTAAGGAGAAGGCACATGGAAATCAGACCGATTATCAGCGCCCTGC
>JASBTO010000021.1 GCA_030148365.1 Kangiellaceae bacterium | reverse complement strand
AAATGGAACAAAGCTGATCTCCTGTGGATTCATATGGGTCGACGACGCCTGCAGCGATGGCGCCGGCATCTGGTTCCATCCTCTCTCTTGCCTGCCTATAATGTCCTGACATTTTCCTCTCTTTTACCTCCTGATTGTATGATGGACAGGCTGACAACAGCCCGGAAGGGCCGATAATTGCACGCGTCCGGGGAAGACGGACAAATCCGGGTAGGCCCCTGGATTGCTGATCGCGGCAGCGGCACCCTGCAGGACGGAGGCCGCCTTCGCCGGCTGGAACCCAAGGCCATGGATCTGCTCTTTCTGCTGGCCGAACATGCGGGCAGCGTGCTTTCCAAAGAGACCATCATGGCCAGGATCTGGCCCGATACTACCGTCGGTGACGATACCCTGGCGCGCTGCGTTTCCAAGTTGCGCAAAGCGCTGGATGATAACCCAAAGCAGGCCCGGTTTATCGAAACCATTCCGAAGCGTGGTTATCGGCTGCGGCTCGCCGGGGAGGAGGTCAGTGCCAGGATCCCGTCCGGACAGGCTGCGGCTATAAACCTGCGCCGATGGCCCGTTGCTGCGGTAATTATCATTGCAGTTGTGGCCGTGGCGGGTTGGCTGGTCTGGTCGGTATCCGGCACAGACACGAACCCTTACCCGGTCGCCCCGGAGGTGGAAGAGCTGACCCGGCAGGCCAATGATTTCTATTTTCAGTACACCCGCGCGGACAATGAGTCGGCCATACAGCTTTACGAGCGCATTATCGCCTCGTCCCCGGACTATGCGCCGGGACAGTCGGGCCTCGCCAGCGCCCTGGTACAGCGGGTGCTGCGCTGGCCCACCGACGCCGGGGACGGGGAAATCCACCATCAGAATCTCGAGCAGGCCATCGTTCAGGGGAGAACCGGGGGCCCGCGTGCCGAGCAGATCCTCGAGCGGGCCCAGGCCCTCGCTGAGCGGGCGGTCCGGCTGGACCCGGAAGACGCCGCCGCTCGTCGCTCCCTGGGTCTGGTGTATGCCACCCAGGAAAAGTTTGAGCTCGCCATCCGGGAGTATGAGGCTGCGGTCGCGCTGAATCCGGACGCCTGGGGCGCCATGATCAATCTGGGGGACATCATGCAGATGCAGGATCGGGATCGCGAAGCCCTCCGCTATTTTGAACAGGCTTATGCCGCCATGACACGGGTCTATGATCAACAGGGTGTTCGCGTGCGTCCCTGGTACGCGGAGGTGGCGGTTGCCATTGGCAACAAGTATCGGCAAATGGGGCAGCCTCAGGAAGCTGAAATATGGTTTCGACAGGTACTGGATTACGCGCCCTATCATGTCGACGCGACAGTGGCGCTGGCCCGAATTTTCCGCGCAAATGGTGAACCGCAAGCGGCGGACGAACTATGCCGCAAGCTGATCGCTAAAATCGGAGAGGTGGCCGATTGCAATGTCATGTCCAATGGGTATGATGAAGAAACCTTAAGTGGGGGCGAGCATTAACCGATGTCGAAGATAGAGTTTCCGGCTGAAGAAAAAGAACTCATTGTCGGAAAAATCCGGGATTACTTTGACAGAGAACTTGACCAGGACATCGGCCAGTTCGAGGCAGAGTTTCTACTTGATTTTTTCGCCGAAGAAATCGGCCCCTGTTTTTACAACCGGGGATTGTTGGACGCGCAAACAGTACTGGCAAGCCGGCTGGAAACCATTAACGAGGCAATCGACGAAATCCGCAAGCCGACAGACGTCTGAGTGCAAGCCTTGGGGACGCCGGTGCGATTTTAATTCGGGTCGGCAGTGCAGCGTGGGTATCAGGGGATAGAAGAGTAAGCTCATGAAGGATCCCGGAGACAGTGAAATTGGCATGATCGCCGAGACGGAGCATCTGGCCCTCCGCCAGCTGACGCTGGAGGATGCCCCGTTTGTCATCGAACTTCTCAACCAGCCGTCATTTCTCAAATATATTGGCGACAAAGAGGTGCGGAACGTCGCCGATGCCCATCGCTACCTGCGCACCGGTCCTCTCGCCAGCTATGAAAAAAACGGTTACGGGCTGTTCTGGGTCGGCGAAAAGGCCACCGGCAAACCGGTAGGTATCTGCGGACTTATCAAGCGGGAATCACTGGAAGATGCTGATATCGGGTTTGCCTTTCTGCCGGAACACTGCCGCAAGGGCTATGCAAGCGAGTCCGGCCGTGCAGTGCTGGAACACAGCAAGCGGGTAATGGGTCTTCAGCGTGTGGTGGCTATTGTTCAGCCGGAAAACCAGGCTTCCATCGGCGTGCTGGAAAAACTGGGTTTTCGCTACGAGAAAATGATCGACGTGGAAGAGAAGCCCAGAACCCTGCAATTGTTCGGGATCGAACTGTAATTTTCCGGACCGGGGAAACACCGCCCATAAAAAAACCGCGACATCAGCGATGGCGCGGTTTCATCATCCTGCCGAAATTACAGAGGTGTTACGTTCTCGGCTTCCGGGCCTTTCTTGCCCTGAGTGATGTTGAATTCAACTTTCTGGCCTTCGGACAAGGTCTTGAAACCTGAGCCGGTGATGGCGCTGAAGTGTACAAATACGTCAGGACCTGACTCTTGCTCGATGAAACCGAAGCCTTTTGATTCGTTGAAAAATTTAACTGTACCGGTAATTGTAGACATACCTGGATCCTCTTGGGATTAATTAATTAACTCTTGCGAGTAAGGTTTAGCTGAGAAATACAGGTATTCTTTAGTTCGTGCAGGACGAGAATTATTCAGAATAAACGCCTTAACTGTAACCATAGATATAGCCGGATTTTCAAGCTGAATTCAGTATACACAGTAAACGGATCCCGTCAAAGGCCTATTTTATGAAGCTTTTTTGGCAGTAACGGGGCGTTCCAGATTGTGGTGTTCGTTGCTTATCGAGGCTGAGGATTAATCGTCCAGCGGGTAATCATGCCGGCGAGAATATGATCCGTGACATGGCAATGATAAAGCCAGGTTCCGGGGTTGTCGGCCTGCATGTCCACCGAGACCATGGTCGCCGGCAGGAGGTTGATGACGTCGGTGCGGTGCCCGCCTTGCAAGACGGTTTTGCCGTGCCAGTGGGCGGTGTGCAAATCGACTTCGGTGCCCATGCCGATCAGGTGCCAGCGGATCCTTTCACCGGAGTCGGCTTCGAGGCCCTTGAGGTTGCCGAAGATATAGCCGTTCATGGCGTGCATCAGGCCGCTTTCTTCCCCGGCTTCCTCGTCAAAAATCATGAACAGCGTGGTGAACTCCCGATCGGCGTCGACGGGTCGCGGATCCGATGCCGAACGGGCCATGCCCTTGCGGGTGACAATAATGGTACCCATCAGGCCGTCGTAGATTTCCTCAACGGAATTGACATGGGAGTGATACAGCCAGACCTTCGATGACGGATCCGCCGGGCCGGGACCGGCGGATCCGTCGAGTTCCCAGGTGTAGGTAAAGCTCGCGCCCGGCTGCACAATCGCGCCGGCGCCGCGAAGATCCGCGCCGTCATTATCTTCATCGTAGCGAAGGCCGTGGGGATGCATCGACAGGGGCTTGGCGGCGAGATTTTTAAAGTGGACTTTCAGGGTGTCGCCGACTTCCCCGCGGAGTTGGGGCCCGAGGATCCCCATCCATTCGGGCTGGGGCATTTTTTCGCTATAGCTGCCATCGCGGTAGCGGAAAAAGCGGATTTTCCGGTACCGGGTCTGCTCGCCCCAGGGACCGAGGCCCATTTCCGGTCTCATCAGATTCCTGCCGCCCGGAGCATAATCCCAGACCACCGGTTCGGCAGCGATCCAGTATTCCCGGATCTGGCCGACAGCAGGCTCGGCGACAGAGTCGGCGGTGGAGGGCGCGGTCTGGCAGGCGGATACCAGCAGTACGGCCAACATGATCAGGAAAATTCGCATGCAATCGGGTCGAAGTTGAAAAAGGTAGAGACAACATAATAATGATAATCATTATCACTCGCAACCAGTAGGCCTGCGAGGGACGGTTCCGGCAGAGACAGGAAGGGTAAATCAAGGCGGTATTCTATGCTTTCGACCAT
>JASBTO010000018.1 GCA_030148365.1 Kangiellaceae bacterium | reverse complement strand
AAATGGCGGAAATGCGTTCACCTTCTTCGAGCGGCAGAATGTTGACGATGGGCTTGCCACGGGAGCCGCGCCCGGCCTGGGGCAGCTCATAAACCGTCAGCCAGTAGACCTTGCCGCGGCTGGAGAAGCAGAGCACCGTGTCGTGGGTCGAGGCCACCAGCAACTGCTCGATGAAATCCTCTTCTTTCATGCGGGTCGCGGACTTGCCCCTGCCGCCCCGGCGCTGGGCCTGATAGGCCGACAGCGGCTGGTATTTGACATAGCCTTCGTGGCTCAGGGTCACCACCACGTCTTCTTCGGTGATCAGATCGGCGAGGGTCAGGTCCAGCTTGCTCTCGAGAATTTCCGTGCGCCTGTCGTCGCCGTACATCTCGCGGATCTCGAGCAATTCTTCCCGGATCACTTCCATGAGCCGATCGTTGCTGCCGAGAATATGCAGTAGCTCGGAAATCTGCCCCAGAAGGTCCTGGTATTCGTTCAGGATCTTTTCGTGCTCGAGGCCGGTCAGTTTATGCAGACGCAGGTCCAGAATGGCCTGGGCCTGGACCGGGGACAGATGGTAAGTCCCGTCGTGCAGACCGTATTCCGGCTCCATGTCATCAGGCTTGCAGGCATCGGTGCCCGCCCGGGCCAACATTTCCGTGACATTGCCCGGCTGCCAGTTGCGCTCGACCAACGAGGCTTTGGCTTCCGCGGGGCTCGGGGACTGCTTGATTAGTTCGATCACTTCATCAATGTTGGCCAGCGCTATCGCCAGACCTTCCAGAACGTGGGCTTTTTCCCGGGCCTTGCGCAGTTCAAATACGGTGCGGCGGGTTACGACTTCGCGGCGATGGCGCACGAAGGCGTCGATGCATTCCTTGAGATTGAAAATGCGCGGCTGACCGTCATCCAGTGCCACCATGTTGATGCCGAACACCGTCTGCATCTGGGACTGGGCGTAGAGATTGTTGAGAATGACTTCCGGCACCTCGCCACGACGCAGCTCGATAACCATGCGCATACCGTCCTTGTCGGACTCGTCACGCAGGCCGGTGATGCCGTCGATTTTCTTTTCCTTGACCAGTTCGGCGATTTTGCCGAGCAGCCGCGCCTTGTTGACCTGGTAGGGCAACTCGGTGACAACGATGCTTTCCTTGCCGTTTTTCTCGTCCGTCTCGACATGACTGCGTGAGCGGATATAGACGCGACCACGTCCGGTCTTGTAGGCCTCGACGATCCCGGCCCGGCCATTGATGATGCCGGCGGTCGGAAAGTCGGGGCCGGAGATGTAGTTCATCAGTTCATCGACGGAGATATCCGGGTTTTCCATTAACGCCAGACAGCCGTCGATGACTTCACTGAGGTTGTGCGGCGGGATATTGGTGGCCATACCAACCGCAATACCGGACGAACCGTTGACCAGCAGATTGGGCACCCGGGTCGGCAGTACCGCCGGCTCGGACTCGGTGCCGTCGTAGTTGTCCACGAAGTCGACGGTTTCCTTGTCGAGATCGGCGAGCAGTTCATGGGCCAGCTTGGCCATGCGCACTTCGGTGTAACGCATCGCCGCGGGCGAGTCGCCATCGACGGAGCCGAAGTTGCCCTGACCATCAACCAGCATGTAGCGCAGTGAAAACGGCTGGGCCATCCGCACAATGGTGTCGTAAACCGCGGTATCACCGTGAGGGTGATATTTACCGATGACGTCACCGACGACACGGGCGGATTTCTTGTACGCCTTGTTGTAATCGTTGCCGAGCACGCTCATCGCGTAAAGGACCCGACGGTGCACGGGCTTGAGACCGTCCCGCACATCGGGCAGCGCCCGACCGACGATTACGCTCATGGCGTAGTCGAGATAGGAGGTTTTCAGCTCGTCTTCAATATTGATCGGCAGGATTTCTTTGGCAAGCTCACCCATAATTCGGATATTTCCTTTATAATTCTAGGGGTCTGCTGACTGTCCATTCCACGGGCCTGTTGCGTCTGAAAAGGCGCGAGTCGAGGCGCGAGGAGTGTGGTCTGGTGTCTCCAAACAAGTGACGAGAAACGAAGGGTAGCGCCTTTTCAGACGCAACCCCAAGGGCCGGATCTGTATTTCACCCGACTGCGTTATCAGTCACTTGTTTAGCGCACTAAACGGCGCTCCTTCTGCCTTGCCGGACAAAATACAGCCTTCCGGCAGGACTTTGGAATGGACAGTTAGCAAACCCCAGTTACAACAGCAGGCGCGGTCGTCATCAAAGCCCGATATTCTAGCATAAAAGCTTCTCGGCGAGCGATACGCTGGGTGAATTTTCTTGCCGCCGCGCCGGGATGGGAATTCCCGTGGCACGGGTTATAATTGGCCGGCCATCTCCAACCTGACTAACGGGATTTTCTTGAAAACCATTGACTTGCTTGTCTCCGCCAGCTGGATCATCCCTATCCGTCCCGAAGGCCAGGTGCTGACGGATCATGCCATTGCCATTGATGACGGCAAAATAGTCGAATTGCTGCCGGCCGACAAAGCCGCCGGCCGCTACCAGCCCCGGGAGCAGAAGCATCTCGACCAGCAAGTCCTGATGCCCGGCTTCATCAATGCCCACACCCATGCCGCCATGTCACTGTTCAAGGGCCTCGCCGACGATCTGCCCCTGATGCTGTGGCTGCAAAACCATATCTGGCCGGCGGAAAAGCGCTGGGTCAATGAGGAATTTGTCCGCGACGGCAGCCGGCTGGCCATGGCGGAGATGATCCGGGGCGGCACCACCTGCTTCAACGACATGTATTTCCTGCCGCAGGTGACCGCGCGGGAAGCGGTCGACGCCGGCATGCGGGCCGGTATCGGCTTTGTCGTGCTGGAGTTCCCGAGCACCTGGGCGACCGGCGCCGAGGACTATATCCACCAGGGCCTGCAAGTCTTCGACGACTTCAAGCATCAGGAAACCCTGTCCTTCAGCTTCGCGCCCCACGCGCCCTACACGGTGGAGGACAAGAGTCTTGAGCGGATCCGGACCTACGCCGATGAGCTCGGACTCGGCATTCACATGCACGTGCACGAAACCGATCAGGAGATCCGGGAAGCGGTCGCCAAAAACGGCAAACGGCCCCTCTACCGACTTCAGGACCTGGGACTTCTGACGCCGCAGTTGCAGGCCGTGCACATGACTCACCTGACCGACAAGGAAATCGCCCTGGTCAAGTCCTCTGGCGTCTCGGTCATTCACTGTCCCCAATCGAACATGAAGCTCGCCAGCGGCATTTGCCCGACAGCCAGGCTTCTGGAAGCCGGCGCCCGGCTGGCCATCGGTACCGACGGCAACGCCTCCAACAATGATCTCGACATGTTTGGCGAAATCAAATCAGCCGCCTTTCTCGCCAAAGTCGTGTCAGGTTCGGCGACCGCCCTGCCTGCCCACAAGGTATTGTCCCTCGCCACCCTTGGCGGCGCCCGGGCCATGGGCATCGATCAACTGACCGGCAGTCTCGAACCCGGCAAGGCCGCTGATCTGATTGCCGTCGATCTCGGTGCCATCGAAACCCAGCCCGTGTATCATCCACCCTCCCAGCTCGCCTATGCCGCGGGCCGGGAACAGGTCAGCCATGTCTGGGTCAACGGCCGCCTGCTGCTTGACGCGCGGCGCCTGACCACCATAGATGAAAATGACTTGCTCGAAACCGCCCGCGCGTGGCGACAACGCATAGCCAAAGCCTGACAGGACCCACCCGATGAATGTAAATGTTGATGACAGCGAAATCCGCAAATTCGAGGCTCTCGCCTCGCGTTGGTGGGATCCGGAAGGCGAGTTCAAGCCCTTGCACCGGCTCAATCCGGTGCGCATGGATTTTATTCTGCAACGCAGCGGGCACCTGGCCGGCAAAAAGGTACTCGATATCGGCTGTGGCGGCGGAATCCTCACCGAGGCCCTGGCTCGGCAGGGTGCGGAAGTGACCGGCATCGACATGGGCGCCGCGCCGCTTGAAGTGGCCCGTTTGCACCAGCACGAATCCGGACTGTCCATTGATTACCAGCGGGTCACCGCCGAAGAGTTCGCCGAATCCAGAGCCGGTGAGTTTGATCTGGTCACCTGTCTGGAGATGCTTGAACATGTACCCGACCCCGGCTCGGTCATCAAGGCCTGCAAGCGGTTGACCCGGACCGGCGGCGATCTGTTTTTCTCGACCATTAACCGCAACCCCAAGGCCTACCTCACCGCCATCATCGGCGCCGAGTATGTGCTGCGCATGTTGCCCCGTGGCACCCACGACTACCGCAAGTTTATTCGACCCTCAGAGCTGGACCACTGGTGTCGCCAGTCGGGCCTGTCACCGCAGGCCCTCACCGGTATGCACTTCAATCCCCTGACCGGACAGTTTTCCCTGGGCCCGAATGTCGACGTCAATTATCTGGCTCACTACCGTCACAACCCGGTTGCCGAAGTCTGACCATGACCGATCCTTCGAACCCGACCTTACGCGGTGTATTTTTCGATCTCGACGGTACGCTCGTGGATACGGCTGTGGACATGGGCGCGGCTCTCAACCTGCAACGTCAGGCCCATGGCCTTGAAGAACTGGATTTCGCGCTGATCAGGCCGCAGGTTTCCCACGGCGCACCGGCCCTGATGAAGCTAGGTTTCGGACTCAGTCATGGCGACACGGATTTTGACCCCATGCGCAGGCAGTTCCTGGAAACCTACGCCCGTATCGTTGCCCAGAGCAGCCGCCCGTTTTCCGGCATCGACGAGTTACTGACCCGACTCGAAAACGCCGGCATACTCTGGGGCGTGGTCACCAACAAACCGGCCTTTCTGACCGATGCACTGCTGTCCGCCCTGGCCATGACCCACCGGGCCGCCGCGGTGATCAGCGGTGATACCCTGGCCTTGCGCAAGCCCCACCCGGCCCCCCTGCTGGAAGCCTGTCGACGGGCCGGCGTGGCGCCCTGGCAATGCGTCTATGTCGGTGATGCCCGCCGCGATATTGAAGCCGGCCATAACGCCGGCATGAAGACCATCACCGCCGCCTACGGGTACATTGACGAGGCCGAGAATACGGAGACTTGGGCCGCCGACGCGACCGTCATGGATGCGGCCGGTATCTGGCCGCTGCTGGAGTCGTGGCGCTAGTCGCGGCCTTTTGCCGATACCGCACCTGTTTTGTTCCTGTTCTGCAACCAGGCCGGTATTTCCACCGCCGGTAACGCTGCGGCGATCCAGAAACCCTGGGCTTCGTCGCACCCGGCCTCTTTGACCGCCCGATATTGGCTCCCGGTTTCCACACCTTCGGCAACCACATTCAATTTGAATCCGCGGGCCAGGGAGACAATGCTGCGGATCATCCGCTCGCCTTCCGCCGCAGCCTCACCCTCACTGTCCAGATCATCGATAAATGACTTGTCGATTTTTATCGAGTCAATCGGCAGGCGCTTGAGATAGTTGAGGGACGAGTAGCCGGTACCAAAATCATCAATGGCCAGATGCAGGCCGAGCGCTTTCAGATCCCGCAAACTTTTCAGGCTGCGTTCGATATTGGTCATGGCGGCACTCTCGGTGATCTCGAGTTCCAGGTTTTCCGCCGGGACGTTGAAAGTCGCCATGGTGCGTCCGATCCACTGGCCGAGATCCGAGTCCACAAGTTCCATTGCCGACAAGTTTACCGCCGCCTTGATGTGAACCCCCTGGCCCGCCAGCCACTGCATCTGCCGGCAGACTTCGGCAAACACCCATTGTCCCAGCGCGCGGATCTGACCGGAGTCTTCCACGACCTGGATAAGTTCCTGGTTGCTGACATCGCGATGCTCGCTGTTCTGCCAGTCGAGCAGGGCTTCAAAACCGGCGACGGTATCGTCTTCCAGGAATACCCGGGGCTGGAAACGCACGGCAAGGTTGCCTTGTTCCAGATCCAGACTGAAATCCTTGGCGATCGCCAGTCGCTTGAGCAGCCGGTCGCCTTCTTCGGCCCGGAAGAACGCATAGCCACCCGGCTTGGCATGTACCCGGGCCAACTGCGCATTGCCGAGCAGAACCTCCACTGAGGTTCCGTCCTGGGGGCAGCGGGCGATACCGATGGAAATACGTACCCGAATGTTGTGGTGACCGATGGACAGGCGATTCCTGAAGGCCCGCAGCAACCGGTAAGCCAGCCGCGAGGCCTCATAGGCCTTGCTGGTCGGTAGCAACACCACGAACTCATACTCGCCGGCACGGGCGAGAAAGTGCATTTCATCGAGTTGCTCCTGGAACCGGAACACAACTTCCCGGAGGATCAGTTCGCTGACTGCCCGGCCGTAAGTGGTCACCAGGTCCGGGAACTGGTTGATGCCGATTTTCAGAATGCTGAGACTTTTTTCGCCCCGCTCGCAATCGACCATACTGTGCTTGAGCTGGGAGATAAGAAACGATCGGTTGGGCAACTCGGTCAAACGATCAAAATTGGCGAGCCGGTAAATGCTGCGCTCGGTCGCCTTGCGGTGACTGATGTCCCGGAAGTTGGCGACGATACCATTAACGGTCGGATCATCCAGGCAGTTGGTAAGCATGATCTCGGTCCAGATAAAACCGCCGCCCTTGCGCAGCAGGCGAAGTTGCAACCGGAAAGGTACGCCGGGATTCTGCAGGACACTGGTCCAGATTGCGACGGTATCGGGCCGGTCTTCTTCCGCAATAAAGTCCAGACCGATTTTCCCCACGGCATCTTCAATGGTATACCCCAGCAACCGGGTGACACTCGGCGTGCCATAAAGGATCCTGGCGTTCCGATCGTAAACCACGATGCAGTCAAACGCGTTTTCCACCAGGGAACGGAATTTCTGCTCCCGCTTTTCCAGCACCCTGAGCGCTTCGCTCGCCTGCTGGTCCGCATGCAGATCCGCCAGGCGCTCGGCAATGAGGCTTGCCGCCTGCTCCGCCAGTTCGCGCTCTTCGTCCGAGAACTCCTGCGCCGGCGTACGCTCGCAAACGAGCAGTCCGAGTGTCCCTTCCGGGTCGGAGATCGGTACCTGGAGACGGCCGGGCTGACTGGTCTTGCCGTTATTGTCCGGGGGAGTTTGCAGGGGCCCGGACTGACTCGGGTCCAGGGGTAAGTCATCCGGGAGCGCCGACAACCCTGATATACCCGGCTCCGGGCTGCTGGCTTGCAGTTTCAACCGCAGACTGTTTACATCCACCAGATAGATACTGCACCTTACCAGCCCCAGTTGGCCCTGGACTGCCTCCGTCACCGACGCCAGCAAGGCATCGAGATCCGGTGCGCGGATCACGGCATGGGCAATCGGAAAAAGACCGGATTCGGCCGACGGGCTCGAAGGTGCTGACAAACTGGTTTCCCGGGAAATGTCAAAATGAGTGGCTGATATTAATCGTTTTTTCCGGCTTCGGGTAGGTTTTCGGCAAAGCTTACGCTCCGATCCGGCAGATACACCCGGAACTCCACGCCGGACCCATCAACAAGATTCTCCGCGCTGACGCGGCCGCCATGAAACTCAACGATCAATGTGACCAGGTACAGACCGAGCCCCAGATGGGCTTCATTACCGGCTTCCCGAGACGACCGGTGAGAAACCATCGACTCGAAAATGGCTTCGCGCTGGCCCGTCTCCAGCAAGATGCCGGCATTGCGCACGGCAATCACGACACCCCGGGGCGCATTGGCGAGGGAGACCCTGATAGGCGCTGTGTGATCACTGAAATCAACGGCATTGGCGACCAACTTGTCGAGCATCTGCACGAGCAACTCCGGCGCGACCTGCAACTTCCGGTGACTTAATCCGGTCTCAAATTCGATCGCAGTCTGCGGCCAGGCACCCCGGTAACCGGCCACGCACTGACGCAGCAGTTCCACCAGATCCAGGGATTGCATGTCGGCACCGGCAATCGTCTGCTCAAGACGTGAAGCCTCGGCGAGCCGGGACAGGATCCCGGACAGTCGGGCGCTGCCTTCCCGGGCCCGATTGAGCATGTCCCGCGTCTGTTCCGGCAACTCCTCGTCCGTCAGGTTATCAAGGGACGTCCGGACGATGGCCAGAGGCGTGCGCAACTCATGACTCAAGCGACTGGCAAGGCGCTCAAGATAGTCGTGATAACCCTGCAGTCGCCGGGTCAGGGTGGCAAAACTCCGGGACAGATCACCGACCTCGTCGCGGCTGGTCAGTGCCGGAACGGAAGCTCGCAAGCGACCACGGCTGTCCACGGCGTCTTCCGCCTGGTTGCGAAGCTTCAGCAAGCGCCGGCTGAAGCGCGACGCCAGGGCAATCATGACGGCGGCCAACACCAAAAACACCAGAAAGCTCGCACTCAGCAAATTGGCCGTCGCCTGCCGCTGCAACAACTGGACCGCTGCGACCGTTTCCTCGAGTACCAGGGCGCCAATAATGTCGTCCTCCACCTGCAAGGGAGCCGCGGCAAGGGCAATGGCGGTATCCGCGTTGCGGACCGGTTGCACGCTGCTGTCACTGGCACCGGTCAACGCTTTCCTGACGACGTCCGATTGCAGCCGGGTGCTGGTGGCCCGGGGATCGGTGAACTCCCGATTGGCGGGTTCCAGCAGGCTCGCAAGCAGGGAGTAATCGCCGCTTCCGGTCTGGATCGCCTGCAGCTCACCACGCCGCGCCAGCACCCTTCCCCGCCGATCCAGCACCCAGATCCGACGGCCTTCCGGCAACCGGAATCTGGCCAGTTGCCGCTCCAGCGCGTCGGACGGCAATAACAGGTATTCCGGGCGCCCGGAGGAAGACATCAGGGTATGCTCGACGACCCGGGCCGCCTCTTGGTCAACGTCGTCTACCTTGACCAGCAACTGGCGCCGATAAAGGTCTTCGGGTATCCGCAATTCAAGCTGGTATCCGCGAGTCACTTCTGCCCACTGTGCCTGGATGCGGGGCTCGGGAGTGGCCAGTTTTCCGGCGCTGATCCGCTCGGCGGTCACCCGGCCGGGTCCGGCCGGCGCAAACTGGAATTCCAGCGTCTGACCATCCGCCGCTTCGAACTCCAGGCTGAGCCTGTCGCTGGCCAGCCAGGGACGTTGCAGATCCCGGTAAACGACCTGATCGTCAGTGACGCCAAGGAACAACAACAGCCGGGAGCCACTGCGCAACGCCATCAGGTCAAACGCTTCACCAAAACCGCGATACTCCCGGCGAAACCCCTGGTAGGCGACCCACTCGTCGTCGAAACCGTCAATACGCACGCTGCGGGGCGCAGGATTGACATAGATTTCCCGCTGCGCCTCGGTGATCAGGGCGCCGGAATCCGCGAGGCTTGCGGGATCGGCGGCCAGGCTGGCAGCGATGGCGTTGGCGTTGATCAGCAGATTGTCTGCGAGGTTGGCCTGTAACTGGGCTTCAAGTTGTTTGAGAAAACTCAAACCCATCAGCGGGAACAGCAACAGCAGCAAAGACAGCAGCGCCAGCTTCCATTGCAGCGAGATCCTTATCCAGCCATCAGGCATCACCCGGGTTCCAGCGATAGCCCATGCCATAGACCGTATCGATGCAGTCGAAGCCTGGATCGAGGCTTTCAAACTTGCGACGCAATCTTTTGATGTGGGAGGTAACCGTGCTGTCATCGACGACTGCCCGCGCGTCGGCCATGAGCTGCTCCCGGGATTTCACATGCCCGGGATGATTGGCCAGGGCGACGACTATCCAGTATTCCGTCAACGTCAGGTCGACCAGTTCCCCCTGCCAGTAAACCCGGAATGCCTGCGGGTCAATGGTCAGGGCGCCCCGCTCTATCCGGGACGACGTCGACCGCTGCTCCTGCAAGGCGCTGACCCGACGGAACAGGGCCCCGATGCGGGCCAGCAAATGGGGCAGGCTGATATCCTTGGTCAGGTAGTCGTCGGCGCCGAGGCGCAAGCCGGATATCGTATCGAGGTCGGAGTCCAGGGCGGTCAGGAAGATGATCGGCAAACTGCCGGAGCGGGCCCGCAGCTGACGGCAGATTTCAAAACCCGCTTCACTGTCACTGCCGAGTCCGACGTCCAGAATGACGAGGTCCGGCAGTTCCCGGTCCAGCCCCGCCAAGGCGCTGTCCCGATCCCCGTAGGCGGTCACTTCATAGCCTTGCTTGCGCAGCGCCGCACAATAGTTGTCCCGCAAATCCGGCTCGTCTTCCACCAAAGCAATTCGCCTGGCCATCGTCCCCCCTTTGTATTCATTCAGGGCTTGCGCTATAACACAGCCAAACCCGATGCACGCCTGTGCCCGCCGACACGGATTAAACCTATGGACTCGCTGCAATACTGTCAAGAGAAAGCCGCGCAGCCCGGAACGGATCTTTACTACAGCCTGCTGTATGTACCCGCACCCCAAAGAAATCTGCAGTTGGCACTGGCCACATTCCGGCAACAAGTTCGCGGCATGTTTCTCGGCCCGGCAGAGCCGGATGCCATCCGGGTACAGTTGTCCTGGTGGCAGCAGGAGATAGAAAAACTCGCCGAGGGTGGGCACCCCGACCATCCGGCCCTGCAACTGTTGCAGGACACCGGCCACTGGCCTGCGGATAACCGGCAATTGCTGCACCGCTACCTGATTGCCGGCTACGAGCTTTTTCTTGCTGATCCGCCGGTCACGGACGCGGAGGTATTTGCGGGCTGGCAAGCCCTCGGGAATTGTTGCGCCGGCATCATCCGGGAACATACCGGTGACACCGGGCTGCCACCCGCCGCGCTCAATGCCTGGACCACCATTACCGAAGCCACGGATTGCCTGCGCCAATGTCGCCGGGCCGTATCAATGCAGCGGATTTTCTGGCCCCGCACCGGCGCGGACGAAGCCGGGGATTTGCAGGCTTTTGCCAACTCGAGTCTCTACTATCTGCAAAACCTCGACTCCACGGCAACAGCGACCGGATCCGGCAAGCTGCCCGCCTGGGCACGGGGCCCTCACCTGCAGGCGCAGTTCGGGCTGGCGTGGCTGCAAGCCATGTCGGAGGAAAACTTTTCCCTGCTCACCACCGAGTTGGAAATTTCACCGCTGCGGAAATTGCTGGCCAGTTGGCGGGCGCGTTTTTTACCGGCGCGATAACCCCGGCTTTTCAGATTTCAGAATCCCGGTCCATCCTTGCTACAATGATTCCAATTTACGGGTTATCAGGATTTTTCTATGCGCGACTATGCGCCCGATAATAATTTGCTCAAGGACCGCATCATTATGGTCACCGGCGCCGGCGACGGTATCGGCAAGGCGGCTGCGCTCAGCTTTGCACGCCACGGGGCCAGCGTCATTCTGCTCGGCCGGACCACGGCCAAGCTGGAGAAAGTCTATGACACCATCGAGGCGGAAGGTGGACCGACGCCGGCCATCCTGTCTTTCAACCTCCTGAGCCCGACGCCGGAAAACTATCAGGCCGTCTATGAAACCATTGCCCAGGAGTTCGGCCGACTCGACGGCTTGCTGCACAATGCCGGCGATCTCGGCAATCTGACCCCGATCGAGCAATACGACGCGGAAACCTGGTACCGGGTGATGCAGATAAACGTCAATGCGGCTTTCATGCTGACCCAGTGCTGCCTGCCCCTGTTGAAAAAATCCGCCGATGCCTCCGTGGTGTTCACCTCCAGCGGCGTTGGTCGCAAAGGTCGCGCCTACTGGGGTGCCTACGCCGTCTCCAAGTTTGCCAACGAAGGCATGATGCAGGTGTTGGCCGATGAACTGGAAGGCAGCACCGATATCCGGGTCAATTCCCTGAACCCCGGCGCCACCCATACCAACATGCGCTCCAAAGCCTATCCCGGAGAAGATCCGGATACCTTGCCGGAACCGGAAGATCTGATGCCGGCCTATCTGTATCTGCTCGGACCCGACAGCCAGGGCACGACTGGCCAGCAACTCGATGCCCGCGACTTCATCAAAGCGCAATAAACAATGACCGGCAAGCGTCGTCACCCATTCACAAAAAAACCCGCGCGTCGGACCATGCCCCGCCGCGGCGCATTGCGTCCGGACTTGCACTGATGGCCATCACCCTGCAAAACCTGAAGGACCTCCCGGCCACCCTTTACCGGCTGGTCTGGGAAACCGATACCGCCGGACGCTCGTGGTGGAAACGGGGCCTGGTGCGGGGCGGGCGGATCATGAACGCTACCATCCGGGACCTGGCCAGCGGCGATCTGAGCCTGCGGGCCATGAGCCTGGTCTATACCACTATCATTTCCCTGGTCCCCTTGCTGGCCCTGAGTTTTTCGGTATTGAAAGGCTTCGGCGTCCACAACCAGATCCGGCAGCCGCTGCTCAACGTGCTGGCGCCGCTGGGTGAAAAAGGTATTGAAATTGCAGACAAGATTATCGAGTTCGTGGACAACATCAAGATCGGGGTGCTCGGCGTAATCGGTCTCGGCTTGCTGATCTATACCGTGATCTCGATGATGCAAAAAATCGAGAACAGTTTTAACCATATCTGGAGAGTATCCCGGGGCCGAACCCTGGGGCAGAAATTTACCGATTACCTGAGCGTCATCCTGGTCGGCCCGTTTCTGATTTTCATTTCCGTCGGCCTGACCACTTCCATCCGTTCACACGCCGCCGTGAGCTATCTCGCCTCCATGCCGTATCTTGGGGATATTCTCGAATTCTTCGGTCTGCTCCTGCCCTATATCATCATGGCCTTCGCCTTCGCGTTCATCTACATCTACATGCCCAA
>JASBTO010000255.1 GCA_030148365.1 Kangiellaceae bacterium | reverse complement strand
AAAAGTACCGCCGTCCGGGTGTGAATATTGCCGCCCGGGCCAGCCGGTCAGGTGGCGAACAGCTGCTGTTCGATATTCGCGAAGGCCTTGAACTCCAGTGCATTGCCGGAAGGATCGAGGAAAAACATGGTGGCCTGTTCGCCGGGCAAACCCCGGAACCGGATGTGGGGCTCAATGACAAACTCGTTGATGACACCGCCCACCCGGTCCGCAAATTCACGCCAGTCATCGAGATTCAGGACGACGCCGAAATGGGGAACGGGCACGGCGTGATCGTCGACCGGGTTGACCTGATTGCGGATTTGACCGGTCTTGCCGAGGGTCGTATCCAGATGGGTGACCAACTGGTGACCGAACAGGTCGAAGTCGATCCATTGCTCGGCGCTCCGGCCTTCCGGCAGCCCGAGCCGGGTGCCGTAGAAGTCTCGCGCTTCGTTAATATCCCTGACCCGGATGGCCAGATGAAAAGGGGTAAGTTGCATGATGGCTCCCGATTGGAGACTGCTCACAAAGCTGAAAATGAAGGCGCTCTTGTGGGCAGACTACCGCGCCGGGGATTTGTTTTCATCCGCATTGCTCTTTAGGCTGGTGTGAACCGACCCCTGCCATGGCCTGAATCGCATTCATGGAAGACGCACCTGCCCTGACCCGTCAGGACTCCTCCCGCTGGCACCGTATCCTGGTCATGACGGCCCTGATCCTGTCGGGTGAAATCATCTTCACCCTGCCCTTTGTCGTCGCCCGGATCTTCCGGCCGACCCTGCTGGACGTATTCGGGCTGAGCAACCTGCAGCTTGGTACCGCGTTTTCCGTCTATGGCATTGTCGCCATGATGTCCTATTTCCCTGGCGGACCACTGGCGGACCGGTTTTCCGCCCGGCGGCTGATCACCGCAGCGCTGGTGGCCACTTCCCTTGGCGGCGTTATTTTCGCGACCATTCCCTCCCTGCCGACGTTGACCCTGTTGTATGGCTTTTGGGGAATGACCACCATTTTACTCTTCTGGGCGGCGCTGATCCGGGCGACCCGTGAGTGGGGTGGTGGCGACAGCCAGGGTCGGGCCTACGGATTTCTGGATGGCGGGCGGGGTCTGGTTGCCGCGCTGCTCGCCTCCATCATGGTCGGTATCCTTGCGGCGCTGCTTCCGGTGGATGTGGCCTCGGCGACGTTGGTGCAACGCAGTGAGGCGCTGGCCTGGATAATCCGCATCTTCGCGGGGCTGACCCTGGCAGTGGCGTTGCTGGTCTGGCTGGTTTTGCCGGAGAGAACGCCTGCTGCGGGCCGCGTTTCAGAACCGGGTACCGCCCTGGCCGGGGTCAGACGGGTGGTGACCATGCCCGCGATCTGGCTGCAGGCGGTGATCGTGGTCTGCGCCTATGTCGGCTACAAGAGCACGGACGATTTTTCCCTGCTGGCCCGGGACACTTTCGGCTTCGATGATGTGGCGGCCGCGCAGGTCGGCACGATTTCCTTCTGGGTGCGCCCCTTCGCCGCCGTCGGCGCCGGACTGCTGGCGGATCGGTTCGGCGCGTCGCGCACCCTGACAGCAAGTTTCGGCTTGCTTACTCTCGGCAGTTTCGCCATCGCCGGCGGCATTCTGCAGCCGGGACTCCCCTGGGTGCTGGTGGTCACCTTGGTGGCCACCAGTGCCGCCATTTATGCTGCCCGCGGCGTCTACTTCGCGCTTTTCCAGGAAGCCCGCGTTCCTTTGTCCGCCACCGGTGCTGCGGTGGGGCTGGTCTCAGTGCTGGGTTACACGCCGGATATTTTCATGGGGCCCTTGATGGGCTATTTGCTGGATCGCGCGCCCGGAGCGCCTGGCCATCGGCATGTGTTCGCGGCGGTGGGTGGATTTGCCGGCGTCGGCTTGCTGGCCAGTGTGGCGTTTCACTGGCGGGTGCGGGCCCGGAAAACAGACGCGGCTAATGCTTTAAGTCGTTAATTTTATTGATGAATGGCTTGATGCTTTTGCGGAAACTGATGTGCATGGTGAAGGCCTTCTGAATATATCGCGCGCCCGCCGAGATCAGCGGCCGCCGGACTTTCAGAAATTTCGCTTCTCCCTGCATGCCGAAATGCAGGAACTGCTCCGTGCCGAGATCGGACGGCAGCGCAGCAGCGACGGATGTGCCATAACGGGTTCTGAAATCTTCATACCGGGCGCGCCGCTCCTGGTCCATTTGCAGGTAGACGCTCTTGGGAATTTTGCCTCGGAAAGCCAGCATTTGTAGTCGCTGCGACAACGACTCGGGGACCGAGCGCGATCGGACGTAAGGGAAAAAAAACAACAGCCGACTGCGGGGAATTTCCGCCAGTGCGGTTTCTATCTCCCAGTGCAGCCCTGCGCTGGAGCCGACCAGAATCACGATGGCGGCGGATTGGTGCATGAAGTGACGGATCGCGCGCTGCCAGTCCGGGTCATCGACATAAATCCGGGCGGCGCCGGCTTCGCTGGCTTTTTCGCCGGGCGTGCCGATGCAGATCACCGGACCCAACCGGGACAGAGATTTGGCGAGGCGCTCCTCATAGCGCTGTTGCCGCCATTCCAGTGGACCGACGAGGGTGGGATCATCAAGGGCGTCGTCATCAAAGGCGCGCAGGTAGAGCACCGGGGGGCGGGGATCTTTTTCCAGCACCGCCAGGGCATTGCGCGTGCGCAGCTTGCGGCCATGATAAAGGAGCCTCTTGCCAACGGGGCCGAGTAGCAGACCGGCAACGCCGAAAACGGCGACGAAAAGCAGAATTTGGAGGAATTGCCCGGTCGTTATTGGTTGGCTGTCGGCCGGATATGCGTCGAGAAGCCCGGAGGAGAACAGAGGAAATACACTGGCGGCGCCGATAGCCCCGAACAGTGCTCCGTGGCCGACCATGCTCCAGAGAATCACCAGCCGGGCCAGTGCGGCCACGAGCAGGCCGGCCAGAGGCCGAGAGGGTGGCGCCTCCCGCACTGGAAACGGCAGGGGAAGCACCGGGTTGCCCGCGTTCGGGGCTTTGGTCATGGCCGTTACCTCCGGGAACAGGGTCCCGCTAACGACGGTTTACTCCGGGTCTTGTGAAGGGTTTGCGTTACTGACCTGTGCGTTTCTTTCCTCCACCACATGCTGCAATTCCTGACGCACATTCAGGTTCAGCATATCCAG
>JASBTO010000207.1 GCA_030148365.1 Kangiellaceae bacterium | reverse complement strand
CATTATGTCGGTGACGAATTGCCCCACGAAAGGCAACAGGTGGACGGAATCCGACGACATGATAAGACCTATCGCCGCGAGCAGGAAAATATGAACTTCCCGGCCGCTGATATTCAGAAAGCCGACGATCAAGCCGAGAATGGCCAGTACCCAATACACCCAGATGGCCTGAATGCCGAAGCCTACCAGAACCGCAATGGCCAGGCCGACGATGAATGCGATACGGCCCATAAAAGCAAGTTTTTCCATAACTTCCCCTCTGCGTGGTTTTTGAGAAATTGTTTGATGTAAGCGCCGATATGGCGGGCGCCACGCTCAGTCTGTACCAGAATCATGACCTTTGCAAAGAATAACTTAACTCCTAAACACTTGAAAAATAGGCACTCTTGCTTTGTGTGCTGGCCGCTGTTCGCTTTGGAGTGGTATGATAAATGGGTCAATTGCAGACCAGTCCGGTTCCTTTATGTCATCTTTCCTGTTTGATCATCAGCAGCTAGAGAATTCCCTGCGACATGCGGGGCTCCGCCCGACGCGCCAGCGGATTGAACTGGCGGAGCTGTTATTCGGCGATGGCAAGGATCGGCACCTGACGGCTGAGCAGTTGTATGCGACGGCGCGGGCGGCAGGCAAGAAAATTTCCCGGGCTACGGTCTATAACGCCTTGCGGGATTTTGCCGCGAAGGGTCTGGTGCACAAAATTCTGGTGGATCAAGATCAGGTTTATTTTGATACCAATGTCAGCGAGCACCAACATCTTTACATCGAAGATGAGCACCGGCTGGTCGATATCCTGCTCAACAATTGCAGTTGGCAGTCAGAAGTCGAGCTTCCCGAGGACATGACCCTTGAGCGGGTCGACGTCATTTTCAGGTTGCGGCGCAAAGCCTGAGACAAAGTTCAGCCGTTGACACAGCGTTTTCGGTAGCCGGCGGAATCCCCCTTTGGTTAGACCAAGTCTAAAGCCTTGACACCTGTCGACGCTTTGCGCGATATTGAATTTTCTGTATTCCGGGCACCGCTTTCTGCAGTGCCCAGCCGCTGTCGGAAACAGCGAGACACTTCAATCATCACATACCAAGGGAGGTAATGATGAGTACGCTCAAGGGTTCCAAGACCGAACAGAATCTCAGAGATGCCTTTGCCGGAGAAAGCCAGGCCAACCGGCGCTATCTGTATTTCGCACAGAAAGCTGACGTCGAGGGCTACAATGACGTCGCTGCGGTATTCCGCTCCACCGCCGAGGGTGAAACCGGCCACGCCCATGGCCACCTCGAGTTTCTGGCCGAGGTCGGCGATCCGGCGACGGGTGAGCCCATCGGTCGCACCGGTCAGAATCTCAAGGCCGCTATTGCCGGTGAAACCCACGAATACACGGATATGTATCCGGGCATGGCGAGAACCGCGCGGGACGAAGGCTTTGACGAAATCGCGGACTGGTTTGAAACTCTGGCGAAGGCCGAGCGCTCCCATGCCGGCCGGTTTACCAAGGCTCTGGACAGCCTGGACGATTGATCTGTGCTTGCCGTCCGGGCCGTCAAGGCCGGACTGGCACGCCGGTCAACCCCTGAATGAAAGAAGGCAGCCTGGATGCCCCGACCCGTCACCCGCTCGCCTGGCGGGATGACGAATTTTACGACGCCGACGCACTGGACAAGGAAACCCGTCGGGTTTTCGATATCTGTCACGGCTGCCGGCGCTGTTTTAATCTGTGTGAGTCATTTCCCCGGCTCTTCGACCTCATTGACGATTCCGAAAGTGGCGAACTTGATACCGTCGCCAGTAGTGATTTTCAGCCGGTCATTGACGCCTGCACCCTGTGTGACATGTGCTTCATGACCAAGTGTCCCTATGTGCCGCCGCACGAGTTTGATCTGGATTTTCCCCACCTGATGCTCAGGCACCGGGCCAAAGATTTTGCCGACGGCAAGATCTCCGCCGCCGATAAAACGCTTGCCAAAACCGATCGCAATGGCCGTCTGGGTGTGAAAATGTCCGGGGTCGCCAACCGTATAATCGCCTTGGGCAACCGCTCGGCGCGGCAGCTGCTCGAGAAAACCATGGGCATCGATCAGCGGGCCCATATCCCGGAATTTGCTGATAAAAGCTTCATGTCCCGCGCGGAAAAAAAACCGGTGGAGCTCGATCGGGAGGCGCCCGGGTTCGGCCTCAAGGTGGTCTTCTATGCGACCTGCTTTACCAATTATCAGGAGCCGGCACTGGGACTCAAGGCCCGTGCCATCCTGGAGAAAAACGGCGTCCAGGTGGCGACGGCCTACCCCGGCTGTTGCGGTATGCCGCTACTCGAAAATGGAGATTTGGCGGGTGTCGCGAAAAGTGCCCGCCATGTGGCCGCCGAACTGCGGGACTGGATTGGGTCAGGCCATGAAGTTGTCGCCCTGACGCCGAGCTGCGCGCTGATGCTGAAGTTTGAATGGCCCCTGATTGAGCCGCAGAGTCCCGACATTCGCCTGCTCTCGGAAAACACCTGGGATCTCTCCGAGTACATTGTTCACCTCGCCAAAAAGCACGGATTGGTAGAGGGCTTGCAAGGCCTGGACGGGGGCGTCAATCTGCATCTTGCCTGTCACGCCCGCGCCCAGAACATCGGCGCCAAGGGTGCCGAATTGCTGCGTCTCATCCCGGATATGGAAATGAACATAATCGATCGTTGCTCCGGACACGGCGGCAAGTGGGGTATATTCACGGACAACTTCCAAGCTGCCGTCAAGGTCGGCACCCCGGCCGCGCGTAAAGCCCTGCGTACTCCGCAGAAATATCTGGTGTCGGAATGTCCGCTGGCGCGAGAGCACCTGCAGCAGATTAGCGAACAACTTGAGGCGGTGCAGGCCGCGGCGGAAAGCGTGCACCCCGTCGATCTGCTTGCACGGGCTTACGGCATCACGATTGAGGATGAAACCAAATGACCCAAAAGAAAGAGATAACCCGGGATGATCTGATGGCGCCGGAAGCCTACGGCCGGATCCGGGATGAAAAACGCCGGGAAGCCATGGCCCTGAAAAAAGCGCGGCGCCTGCATGTCGGACCCTTCGCGACATTCTATTTTGAAAACTACGACATCATGTGGCGTCAGGTGCATGAGATGTTGTTTATCGAGGGAGGCGGGGAGGCGCAAATTGAAGAAGAACTCGAGGCCTACAATCCCCTGATCCCGAACGGCCGCGAGCTGGTCGCGACTTTCATGCTGGAAATCCCCGACGAAGATCAGCGGCGGGAGCTGTTGGCCCGGCTCGGCGGCATCGAAGAATCCATCAGCATTCATGTGGGCGAAGAGGTGATCCGGGCCGAAGCGGAAACTGACGTCGATCGGACCACCGCAGCGGGCAAGGCATCGTCCGTGCACTTTCTGCACTTCCCCTTTTCAGAAGCCCAGATTGAGCGCTTTCGGAAACCGGACGTCAAGGTCATGCTGGCCATCGACCATCCCGAATATCAGCACATGGCCGGCATTGCCGGGCCAGCGAGAAGCCAGCTGGCTGAGGACTTTGATCCCTGAGTGTTTCGGGGCCGGCGGCAGTCCGTGGGGTTCTAGTTTCCTGTCGAGTTGTTTTTTCCGGCCCCGGAACCGGCGAGCTTGGCCAACTCCTTGTCCAGCCGTTCCCGCGATAGCCAGTCACCGCCCAGCATGACGCCGGCGATTTTGCGGCTGTTACCGATGTCCTCCAGCGGGTTGGCGTCCACCAGCAGCAGGTCGGCGACCGCACCTTCTTTAATCACCCCTGAAGTCTTCTCCTCTCCGAAATAGCGGGCGGCATTGACCGTGCCCAGTTGTAATGCCTGAAAGGGACTGAGCCCGGCGTCTACCATGATTTGCAATTCCCGGTGCAGGGAAAATCCGGGAACATTGAATATCTGCGGCGCGTCGGAGCCGAGCACCAGATTGGCGCCCGCATCATGGAGCGCCTTGATCAGCGACTTGCGGACGTCGAGATAGCGTCTGGCGTTTTCCGGCGTGTAGTTACCGGAGGACTGGAACTCGCGTTTGGCTGAGCTCCAGTAGCTGAGCAGGTTTTCCGGAACATAACGCATCTCGTCGCGGGCTTGCAGGCTGGCGACGGATTCGGTGCCGGCGACATTGATCATGAGACTTTCCGTCGGCACCAGCCAGACGTCGGTGGCGGCGGTCTTTTTGGCGATTTCCGGAATCCGCTCCGGGGCCAGCTCAGGGGTCAGGGCGAAGCCGAAGAATCCCGGATCCCGCTTCTTGTCGCCCGCAAGCCAGATCAGATAGCCATCCAGATGGTCGATACTGGCCTGGCCTGACGCCAGCGCCCGCTCCAGGCCCACGTCCTGTGAGACGTGCCCGGCGAAGGGAATTTCCAGGCGGTTGGCGGTTTTGGCGATAGCCTGGAACTCATCGAGCTGCAGGCCGGGGTGCAATTTCAGAAAATCATAGCCGGCGGCTTTCTGGGACTCGACCATGGCGGTTGCCTGGGCCGGGCTGTTGACCGAGCGGCCATTGAAGGAAGGGCCGGAGGTTACCAGCCGGGGACCGCGTTTCTGGCCGCTGGCGAGTTGGTCACGCAGTTGCAGGTGCCAGGGCTCGCCCAGCATGCCCCTTACGGTGGTGACGCCATTGGCGGCGTAAAGGAACAGTGTCCAGTCGAGCTGGTCGCTGTTTTTGCCCGGTATATGGGCATGCATTTCGGTCAGTCCCGGCAGCAGATATTTTCCCGAGCCGTCGATGCGGGTGACTTCCTCGTGGCCGGTGACGGGCCCCGACCAGATCCGGGCAATGGTGCCGTCGTTAATCAGGACGTTCTGTGCGGGCAGGATCTGCTCCTGGTCCATCGGCACCAGGTTCACATTGGTGATCAGCCAGTCGTCATCGGCGAGTAGATGTGGGGAGAGGCCAGTGACAAGCAAGGTAAGCAACAGCGCAACGATTCGGTTCATGCCGGATTCCGGTAACGGGTTCAGGCATTCATACTAAACCCGGATTACCGGGGCTTGCAAAAGGCAGGGGGCGCGTCAGGGGCCGCCGGCCTGTCAGTCAGTAATCCGGTAGTTGTAGCGGATGCGGCTCGCTTCGGTCCTGCCGGTCCACATCAGGCAGTAAAGATTATCTTCCGGCGCCGTAAATGTACCCTCGTAGCGGGCCATCGACTGCTCGGTGACAGGGTAGGTTACCGCTTCGCCGCGGTGATAGTGAAAGTTGAACAGCAACGTCTGACTGGCTTCGAAATCAAAGATGATGCGCTGCCCGGCAAACAATTGCGGGCAGATCTCGTTGACTTCTCCGGCGTTGACTTCAAGGATCCCCTTGTGGTCACCGAACCTCGTTGCTTTGGGCACGGCGGCGCAGGCTGTCACCATTGTGGCAGCCAGCGCAGCCATTAGCAGGGCCGGCCTCATTCAAGTGTCTCCAGTTCCCGGATCTGCTCCCTGAGTTTGCCGAGGGCGGAGTCGATATCCGACAACTTCTGCTTTTCCTTGTCGACGACCGCGGCGGGCGCCTTGGCGGTAAAGCCGGCGTTGTTGAGTTTGCCCTCGACCCGGGACTTGTCCTTGCCGAGACGTTCCACTTCCTTGCCGAGACGGGCGAGTTCCTTGTCAACATCGATAAGGCCGGCCATCGGGATCAGCAGTTCCAGATCGCCGGCCAGCGCGGTGGCGGCCACCGGCGCCGACTCTCCGGTCGCCAGCCACTGGCAGGATTCCAGCCGGGCCAGTTTCTCGAGGAAATGCCGGTTCTCGTCCAGGCGGCGCTGATCTTCGGCGCTGCCATTTCGAAACAGCAGGGGCAGGGGCTTGCCGGGCGCGATATTCATTTCGCCGCGAATATTACGAACGCCGACAATGACGCTCTTGACCCACTCGAGATCCGCGGTAGCGGTGTCCGATTGCAATGCCGGATCCACCGTCGGGAAGGGTTGCAGCATGATGGTCTCACCGGTTTTGCCGGCCAGGGGCTTGCAGCGCTGCCAGATCTCTTCGGTAATAAAAGGCATGAAGGGATGCAACAGGCGCATCAGGGATTCGAGCACGCTGACCAGAGTATGGCGGGTGCCGCGTTTGGCCGCCGCGTCATACTCGTCGCCGTAAAGTACGGGCTTGGAGAGCTCCAGATACCAGTCGCAATACTCATTCCAGGTAAAGTCGTACAGGGCCTGGGCGGCGAGATCGAAGCGGTAGACGGCAATATGCCGTTCAAAATCGCTGATGGTCTGTTGCAACCGGCTCAGGATCCAGCGATCGGCCAGGCTGAGGGTGAGTTCGCCGCCGTCGACGCCCGTATCTTCGCCTTCGGTGTTCATGAACACGTAGCGGGCGGCGTTCCAGATCTTGTTGCAGAAATTCCGGTAACCTTCAACGCGACCGAGATCAAAGTTGATGTCGCGGCTGGTCGAGCCGAGCGCTGCAAAGGTAAAGCGCAGCGCGTCGGTACCGTAGGCGCCAATGCCTTCCGGAAATTCCTTGCGGGTGCGTTTGGCGACTTTTTCCGCGAGTTGCGGCTGCATCATGCCGGCCGTGCGTTTGTCGACCAGCGCATCGGCGCCGATGCCGTCGATCAGATCGATGGGGTCGAGCACATTGCCTTTCGACTTGGACATTTTCTGGCCGTGTTCGTCACGGATCAGACCGGTGATATAGACTTCCCGGAACGGCACCTTGCCGGTGAACTTCAGGCTCATCATGATCATCCGGGCGACCCAGAAGAAGATAATGTCGAACCCGGTGACCAGAACATTGCTGGGCAGGAAAGTCTTGAGCTCCGGCGTTTCCTTTGGCCAGCCGAGGGTCGCGAAGGGCCACAGCGCCGACGAGAACCAGGTGTCGAGCACGTCATTGTCCCGGGACAGTTCCAGATCGTCGGCGAGTTCATACTTGCTGCGGGCTTCGGCTTCGTCACGGGCGACATAGACATTGCCGTCGGCGTCATACCAGGCCGGGATCCGGTGGCCCCACCACAGCTGGCGGCTGATACACCAGTCCTGAATATTGTTCATCCACTGGAAGTAGGTCTTGCTCCAGTTGTCCGGCACAAAGCGGATCTCGCCGTCGTTGACCGCCTTGATGGCGGGCTCCGCCAGTGGCGCGATTTTCACGTACCACTGATCCGTCAGGTAGGGTTCGACCACGACGCCGGAGCGATCGCCCCGGGGCACGACCAGCTTGTGGTCCTCGATCCGCTCGAGCAGATCCAGTTTGCTCAGGTCCTCGACGATTCGATCACGGGCTGTGAACCGGTCCAGACCCCGGTAGGCTTCCGGCACATCATCATTGAGGCTGGCATCGGGATTCAGGACATTAATCATGGGCAGGTCATGGCGCTTGCCGATGTCGTAGTCATTGAAGTCGTGGGCCGGGGTAATCTTGACGCAACCGGTGCCGAATTCCGGGTCCACGTAATCGTCGGCAATGATCGGGATATCCCGATCCGCCAGTGGCAAGCGCACCATCTTGCCGATCAGGTCGCGATAGCGCTCATCGTCCGGGTGT
>JASBTO010000230.1 GCA_030148365.1 Kangiellaceae bacterium | reverse complement strand
TTCCCGCCCCAACCCCGTCATGGATTGCCCGGTTTTACCCAGTTGCTCGACGGGGTGCGGCGCTTTTATCAGGACAACGCCGGTTCGCTGCCGGCTCAGGGGGAGCGAATCAAGGCCGCCTTGCGCCACCTCGGCAACCCTTCCCCGGAGAAGGTCGAGGGGGACTATGTGGCGTGGGAAATTCTGAAAGACGGGATTGGCCAACATTTCGATGAGCAATGGGGAGGCTTTCTGGGGGCTCCCAAATTCCCGCAACCGGCTATCTGGAGTGCTTTGTTGGCGGTAAGTCGGGGAGAGGCGGAGGACCGGCTGGTGCGCAGGACTCTGGACGGTATGGCCAGCAGCGGATTGTTCGATCATGTCGCGGGAGGCTTTTTCCGATACAGCGTTGATGACCGCTGGGAGATCCCCCATTTTGAGAAGATGTTGTACGACAACGGCCAGCTCTTGAAGCTCTACGCTGACGCGGCGGCCTGTTACAGCGATGGCGCCTACGCGGCAGTGGTATCGGGAACGGCCGACTGGCTACTGGCAGAAATGCGCTCGGATTCAGGTGCCTTCTACTCAGCACTGGATGCGGACTCCGAAGGCGAGGAAGGCAAATACTATGTCTGGACCCGGGCGCAAGCGTCAGCCCTGATGACACCGCTGGAGTGGGATCTGGCGGGACCCGCTTTTGGCTTCTCGGAAAAACCGAACTTTGAAGGCGACTGGCACCTCACCCGCTACATGCCTCTGGAGAAGCTGGAAGGCGCGAAAGGAGCGGACAACCACCGCAAACAGGTGATACTGGAGACGGTACGACAAAAACTGGCGGCGGCCCGGCTGCAGCGTGTCAGACCTTTTCGGGACGAGAAAATTCTGACCGCCTGGAACGGGCTGGTAGCGACAGGACTTATTGAGGCCGCCAGGGTATTGAACCGCGAGGACTATCTGGAATCCGCAGATCAGTGCCTGGAATTTATTAAAGAATATCAATGGGATGGAGAGAGGTTGCAATCCTGTCACAAAACCGGGGAAAGTTATGAAGCGGGCCACCTTGATGATTATGCTTTTGTCGCAGAAGCCTTGCTTCACCGGCTGCAGAGCGAGTGGAATGATGAGCTCTATACCTGGTTGTTGGAGCTAAAAAACCGTCTTATGGAGGATTTTGCGGATCCCGAGCAGGGCGGCTTCTATTTCACGGCGCCGGGCCGAAAGGATGTGCTGATCAGACACCGGACCTTGGCGGACGAGGCCATCCCGAGCGGCAATGCTGTGGCGTTGAAAGTACTTTTGGCGCTTGCCCATCTGGATTCAGACTGGGAGCTCCTGGAATTTGTGGAGAAGAGCATCACCGCCTGGCCGGACACGGCAAGACGGCAACCCCAGAGTCACGCGAGCCTGCTGGCATTGCAAGACTGGCTGGACCGGGGCATCGAACTGGTCGTGATCCGGGGAAGCGCGGAGCAGGTGCAAATCTGGTGCCGGGAAGCCCGCCGCGGCTTTCATCCGGCGCGATTTATATTTGCGATACCCAACGAGAGCGTCTGGGATCATGAAGGCAGGTCTGTCACCAGAGGCACTAAAGTAAGCGCTTACTACTGCAAAGCCAGGCAATGTTTACCGGTTTTTACCGAGAAAAAAAACCTGATTGCAGCCTTGGACGAGGGCTCATTCAGCTAGTTTGAGAACCTCGGCGACCATCTTGTCGATCCCGGCAGCCGCTTCGGTAATCCGACCGGCCAGCATGTAGGCAGGAGTGGTAACCAGCTTGTTCTCCTTATCGATGACAATCTCTTCGACCGGACAATTGACGTGGTTTGCCCCCATGGTCTCAATAGCTTGCGCGGTATCTGCATCGGTCCCGATGGTCAGGGAAGGCCGATTTTCGTAAATCAGGGGGAGCATGGCCGGTGCAATACAGGCGAATCCCATGGGTTTGCCCTGGGCGACCATAGACTTGGCGAATTTTTGCAGGTCGGGATTGATGGCACAATCAGAGCTTTTCACCGCAAAGTCGCACAGGTTCTTGGCCGCGCCAAATCCGCCGGGCAGAATGGCGGCATCGAAGTCATCGGCGTTTGCAGTTGCCAAATCCTTGACCTCACCCCGGGCTATTCTTGCTGACTCGACCAGCACATTCCGGGACTCACCGTCAGCCGGCTCTCCGGTAAGGTGATTGATAACATGCATCTGCTCGATATCCGGTGCGAAATAACTGATTTTTGCCCCCGCCCGGTCGAGCGCCAGGATAGTCAGTACGCTTTCATGAATTTCCGAACCGTCGAATACACCGCATCCGGATAAAATTACTGCAACTTTGGCCACGTCAACTCCTTGAATGATTACTGTGATATTCGCCCATTTTAGCATCGGAACGTTTGAGTAATAGGCGCGAGAGTACTATTATCGTCTAACAAAATTGGATATAGATTTCAAATTGCGATATAGGTCCAGAAAATTCTGGATGGGGATAAATAGTGTTTATGCAGCAGGGCCGTTGAAGATAACGAGCCTGATACGATCTCACGCGCTGTAATTACCGGACTCAACATTTCTTGAAACAGCACTCACCTGCCAGGTCACGATTCACTTTTGGTCGATTTTTGTCCGGGCTTTGCTGTGTCTGTGTTTTGGTGTTTCCGATCATCACAGTAGCCGGCCATGCGGCTGATGATATGTTTTTCGCACAGCTGCCCA
>JASBTO010000219.1 GCA_030148365.1 Kangiellaceae bacterium | reverse complement strand
GTCCCGGCCTTCGCCGGGACGACAGTCCAGAGCGCCGGGACAACAACATAAAACGTCGACCGCCCCCTGAATTTTTTCGGACCATAAAAAAACGGGGCCGAAGCCCCGTTTCATCATCTGCCAAACAAGTTACTTGATATAACCCAGATGCGTCAGTTTCAGAATGATTTTCTGCGCCGCTTCATCCGGTGAGCAACCGCTGGTATCGAGATCCAGCTCAGCGTCTTGCGGGATCTCGTATGGATCGGAGATCCCGGTGAACTCCTTGATGATCCCGGCTCGCGCCTTCGCATAGAGTCCTTTCCGATCCCGCTGCTCACAGACTTCCAGGGGCGTGGACACGTGCACTTCAATAAAGCCGCCGTACTGGCCAATCAGCTCCCGGACTTCGTGCCGCGTAGCTTCATAAGGCGCGATGGGGGCGCAGATGGCGATGCCGCGGTTCTTGGTGATCTCGCTCGCCACATAACCAATCCGGCGTACGTTCAGATCCCGGTGCTCCCGGGAAAAGCCCAACTCGCTGGACAGGTTGCGTCGCACCACATCACCATCGAGCAGGGTGACCGGCCGGCCGCCCATTTCCATCAGCTTGATTAGCAAAGCATTGGCGACGGTGGATTTGCCGGCGCCCGACAGGCCGGTGAAGAAGACTGTCAGGCCCTGCTGATGCCTAGGCGGATGGGTCTTGCGTAACTCCTCGATTACCTCCGGATAGGAGAACCAGGCCGGCACATCGAGGCCTTGCTGCAGGCGCCGGCGGAATTCCGTGCCTGACAGATTCAGTTCGGTCTCGCCCGACTGCAACTCGTCCTTGGGAATATACTCGGCCCGCTCGGCGACATAGATAAACTGCCGGAAGGGCACCAGCTTGATGCCAATCTCGTCCTCGTGCTCTTTCACCAGTTCCTGGGCGTCATAGTGGCCGTAGAAATCCTGACCGTTACTGTCCTGGCCCGGACCGGCGTGATCCCGGCCGACGATAAAATGAGTACAGCCATAATTCTTGCGGATAATCGCGTGCCACAGGGCTTCCCGCGGACCGCCCATGCGCATGGCAAGGGGCAGCAGGCTGAGCATCGCGGTGTTTTCCGGATACTTGTTGACCACGTGCTCGTAGACCCGGACCCGGGAGAAGTGATCGATATCTCCCGGCTTGGTCTCGCCGACCACCGGATGAATGAGCAGGTTGGCTTCCTGCTCCCGGGCGGCCCGGAAAGTCAGCTCGACGTGGGCCTGGTGCATGGGGTTACGGGTCTGAAAGGCCACGACCTTTTTCCAGCCGCGCTTTTC
This sequence comes from Kangiellaceae bacterium, assembly GCA_030148365.1. Classification (GTDB taxonomy): domain Bacteria; phylum Pseudomonadota; class Gammaproteobacteria; order Enterobacterales; family Kangiellaceae; genus JASBTO01. The sequence continues at coordinate 1,586 of JASBTO010000219.1, read as the reverse complement.
GATTTCCGCTTTCAGCTCTGCCGGCGTATGGCGCAGGGCCTTGAAGTCATAATGGTTGGGGGGTTCCACCGCGGTGACCTTGCCACCGATATAGTAATCACCGGCGCGGTCCATCAGATAGTGAACGGCAGGGTGCTTGCGATCGGTGGTGCCGAAGACTTTTTCCGCTTCCCGGGTCTTGTCCGGCTGCCAGATGTCGTCGATATCCAGATAGGCCAGCAGGACCCCTTCCCGATCCCGTAACTCGATACGGTCGCCTTCGGACACGCTCGCGGCGAAGGCCTTGTCGACGTCGAGATTGATCGGCATCGGCCACAGGCTGCCATCGGCGAGACGCATGGACTCGACCACCGACTCATAGTCGGCCTTGTTCAGAAACCCCTGCAAAGGTGCAAAACCGTCATTCATGATCAACTCCAGATCACACAGTTGACGGCGACTCAGATTCTTTTGGGCAAGCTGTTGTGCGCTGCTTGCGATTTGCTCGTTTTTAGCTTCCATGTTTGAACCCCAAAATTTAAGTGGTTTAAGTGTGCAATAACTGCTCGTAGATATCAAAACAGGATTTGGCCATCCGCTCGCCGGTGAAAAACTCCAGAAAGCGTTCGTGTGCGCCTTTGCCGAGGGCTTGCGCCCGTTCGGGCTCCGCCATCAACTCGTCCATGGCCGCTCGCAATGCCGCCGGATTGGCCGGGGGTACCACCAGTCCGGTTTCCCCGTGCCGGTTGACATAGCTGGTACCGGTACCAATCTCGCAGGAGATCAGCGGCTTGGCGCTCATGGCGCCTTCAATCAGGGTGACCCCGAAAGCTTCCGAGCGCTCACAAGACGGAAATACCAGTCCCTGGCAGAGCTGCAACAAGGCAACCTTGTCCTCATCAGCAATGAATCCGGCCCAGATGATATTGTCGAGCCCCAGCTGCGCCGCCTGGGCTTTTAGTTCAGCTTCACGAGGACCCTTGCCGGCGATGACGATCGGGTATTCGGCGCCCCGGGCCGCGTCCAGCAAATACTGGAGTCCTTTGTAATAACGCAACACGCCGATGAAGAGCAGAAAGGGCCCGCCGATCCGCGCCTGCCATTTCGCCAGTCGCTCCCCATCCGGCTCCGGATAGGAATCCGGGTCTATGCCGAGAGGGACCACGGACGTCTTGTCACGGTAGCTCTTCAACACCGGACTCGACGCCAGGTAGTCGGGCGAGGTCGCGATAATCCGGTCCATACTCTTGAGAAAGTTACGCATCAGCGGACGATACAGACTCAGCAAACCCTTCTGCCGGACTATGTCGGAATGGTAGGTCAGCACCCGTGGCTTGCCGGCGCCCCACAATGCGTTGACCAGATCCGCAAAGGGCCAGGGGAAATGAAAATGCAGCAGATCCGCCCAGGCAATCTGTTCGCGAACCGCGCCCAGATCGCGAAAGGCGATGTTACAACTCGCGAGCTCCATGGCTTCCGGGATCCGGATCACCTGTATACCGCTGACATCCACGACATCGGTGCGCCGAATGGATTTACTGAGAGTCACGACTCGGACTTCGGCGCCCAGAGCCTGAGTGCCGATGGCAATCTGACGCACAACTTCC
>JASBTO010000218.1 GCA_030148365.1 Kangiellaceae bacterium | reverse complement strand
GGGTTTGGGTATCTGTCAGCACCAGCCGGGGCTGGTGGAAAGCGCCCACCAGATTCTTGCCCCGGGGATGGTTGATGGCGGTCTTGCCGCCGACCGAGGAGTCCACCTGCGCCAGGCTGGTGGTCGGGATCTGGATATAGGGTACGCCCCGCTGCCAGGTCGCCGCGGCAAACCCGGTCAGATCGCCGACCACACCACCGCCCAGGGCGATCAGGGTCACATTGCGATGACAGCCGGCGTCGGCAAGCGCATCCAGGATCTGCCGGTAGCGGTCGAAATCCTTGTAACGCTCGCCATCCGGCAAAATGCAGGTGTGAATCCGCCGTCCCGAAAGACTCTCGGCAAGCGTCTCCAGATACAGGGGGGCAACGGTAGTGTTGCTGACAATCATGACCTGATCGCCAGCGAGATGGGGTTGGAGCAGTTCGGGCCGGCTTAGCAGGCCCGGGCCCATCACAATGGAGTAGCTTTGACTGCCGGTCCTGACCTCGATTTCAACAGGGCTGGTCATGACCTCGGAGAGCCTGCCTCAGGACAGGCTCTGTTGCAGCATGTCGATAATTTCCTTGGCGACAGTGCGCACGGAATTGGCATTGGTGGTGATGGTGAGATCGGCAATTTCCTGATACTTGGGGGTCCGCTCTGCCATCAGGCGCTCCAGCGTATCCTTGGGATCCTCTTCGCCTTGCAGGAGCGGTCGGCGCTTGTCGCGACGGGTCCGTTCAACCTGTTGCTCGAGAGGGGTTTCCAGATAGACCACCACGCCCCGACCGGCCAACTTGTTACAGTTTTCCTTGGATTCAACGGCACCACCACCGGTCGCCAGCACAATGCCCTGGCGTTGGGTCAACTCGTCAATCAGTTTTTCCTCGCGGACCCGGAATCCGTCTTCACCTTCGATATCGAAGATCCAGTCGATAGGCGCACCGGTGCGCTCTTCGATCTCGCGATCCGTATCGATGAATTCCATTTTCAGCAATTCAGCCAACTGTTTGCCGATAGTGGTCTTGCCGGCTCCCATGGGGCCTACGAGAAATACGTTACGTTTGCCTTTCATTGCACTCTGACTAAATAGGATAAATTGACGGAAACTTCAAAAAAAGCCGGAAACCAGATACACCAGAGACCCGGGCAGGCGGATTATACCCGAGTCTTTGGTGTGTTGGGCAAGTTTATTGCCCGCCGGTTTACTGGACGCGCTGATCGATAATCTTGGGCGTTACGAAAATCAGCAGCTCGGATTTGGCATCGGAGCGACTGCGGGTCCGGAACAACCAGCCAAGACCGGGAATATCACCCAGCAGCGGTACCTTGCGCACGCTCATATTGGTGCGTTGCTGATAAATTCCACCGAGCACCACGGTTTCACCATTGTCGACCAGTACCTGGGTACCCAGTTCCTGGGTATTGATGGCCGGCCCCTGGGGCGTATCTTCACCGCGGGTGTCCTGATTCACCTGGAGGTCCATGATGACACGGCCATCCGGCGTAATCTGGGGAGTTACCGCAAGGCTCAGTACCGCCTTTTTGAAGGTGATGGAAGTGGCGCCGGAAGACGTCGATTGCTGGAAAGGAATTTCCTCACCCGCTTCGATATACGCCAGTTTCTGATTGGCGGTAATGACCCGCGGACTGGCAATCACTTCACCACGATTTTCGGTTTCCAGTGCTGACAATTCCAGATCCAGAATCAGTCCGTCGCCAAGGCGCGCTACCGAGAGACCCAGGCTGCCGGCCGCATCAACAATTGGCAGATTGACGGCCAGACGATCGTCGGTTGAACCCAGGGGGATCGTGCCTGGCTCGGGTTCGGTGCCTTCCACGATGATGGACTGGTTGAGAATGTTGGCGCCGTTCAGGGAACCGGCAATACCGGTCCGATCCGAAGTCTTCGACAGGCCGAACTTGACGCCGAGGTCGCGGCTGAAGCCATCATCGGCGGTCACGATACGCGCTTCGATAAGTACCTGACGGACCGGAATATCCAGGGTAGTCACCAGATCCCGGACTTCTTCGAGCTTGCTCGCCGTGTCCTGGACCAACAGGGTGTTGGTGCGCTCGTCAACCGACACATTGCCGCGTTCGGAGAGCAGTGAGTTCTCGCTGCCCTTGAGCAGATTGGCGATATCCGCAGCTTTGGCGTAGTTCACCTGCATGAATTCGGTGCGCATGGGAGCCAGATCTTCGGTCTGCTTGTTGGCTTCCAGCTCCAGTTTTTCCTGGGCAGCCAGTTCCGCAGTCGGCGCAACCAGAATAACGTTGCCATTCTGTCGCTTGTCCAGACCCTTGGTCTTCATGATGATGTCGAGCGCCTGATCCCAGGGCACATTGTCGAGACGCAGCGCGATATTGCCGTCGACGGAGTCGCTGACCACCATGTTGAGACCGGTAAAATCGGCGATGATCTGCAGTACAGCCCGTACGGACACGTCCTGGAAGCTCAGCGACAGGCGATCCCCTGTGTATTGGGGCTTGCGGGCCTCAATTGCCTTCTTCTCTTCCGGCGTCAGGGGCTTGAGCTCAATGGTGTAGAGGTTGTCCGCCTGATAGCCGAGGTATTCGTAGTCGTCACTGGTCTGGATGGCAACCCGGACCTTGTCGCCTATGCGAGAGGTTTCCACGACGCGCGCCGGTGTACCAAAATCGGTCACATCCAGACGTCGGATCATGTCTTCGGAAATATCGGCGCCAATGAAGTCGGCAATGACCTTGCGACCCTGCTGGCGCAAATCGATATTGACGTTGGATTTGTTGAGGCCAACCATGATGCGCGCCTCCCCGTCAGGACCGCGACGGAAGTCGATATCACCGATATCATGGCTGCCACTGCTCACGGCGCCTGCAGACGCCGCGCTGCTGTCTGAGGCCGTACTTGCGGCCGCACCCAGGCTGATAATCACCTCGTTGCCGGAAACCACCGAGTTGTAGGCAACCAGACGAGTCAGATTCAACACGACCCGCGTACGATCCTGGGCCTCTACCGTGGTGATGGATCGGACATTGCCGACATTGACGTCAGTCTGCTTCTGCTTGAGCCCGGAGCTGACACCCACGAAATCCAGGGCGATGCGCGCCGGATTATTGGTTGTGAACTCGGCGGGCTGGGGCGGAGTCTGATCGTAGCCCAGCCGGATTTCCAGCTGGTCTCCGGGCAGGACATGATAGTCAACGGATTGCAGTTCAGTTGCCAGAACCCCGGTCGAACACAACAAAAGTGCTCCCGCCTTCAGGACCCTGCCGAATGTTGTTTGTGACTTGTGCATGGCTTCCCTCTTCACCGTTCGATCTTTACCCCAAAAAAATGTCAGCTTCATTTATATACTCCCGCCCCGAAACTTTTGTTGTCGCAATTATTGTCCCACCAGCAGCAGCTGGTCTCGCTTTTCCCAGCAGCCGCGGCCATTGGGAATTAATGATTCCAGCACTATCCGGTCGTCATTGATCTGTTTGATATGACCATCATTGAGCCCCAGGTAGTCACCGATTGAAACCCGGTGGACCACGCCCCTGGAATCGCCTTCATTAACCTTGATCAGGCCATAGACATTCTTGCCCTGACCAATAACACCGACCATCTTGAGCGCGTCCAGCCCGTACTTTTCCAGTTCCTGTTCACGCCGCGAAGGGTTGGGCTGCAAAGACAAATCGCAACCTTCCTCGACAGCCAGCAGACGGGATTCAAAATCCGGATCCACATTGGCGAACGGGCTGCGCATGCCATCGGCATCATAAGTGAACGGCTGGTAAGGCCGGATATCAGGCATACTCTGGATATTGCCCGGATTCTGCGCCTTGGCTTCCGCGACCCACTCCTGCAGGTCACCCAGCTCGTTGCTGCCGCAAGCACTCAATGTCAACCATCCCAGTGCCAGGGCCCCTATCAGACGACCTCGATTAATTGTCATGATCAAAGCCCCTCCTCTGATTCGTAACGGT
>JASBTO010000215.1 GCA_030148365.1 Kangiellaceae bacterium | reverse complement strand
GAATTGCTGCCATCCTTTATCAGTCTTGGCCACAATCCGGACCTTTACCTCATCCTGCTCGAGGATTTTTCGGCCCTGACCCGCAAGGCCCAGCAAATGAAACTTGCCAGCCTCGGCCAATTGACGGCCAGTATTGCCCATGAAATTCGCAACCCCCTCGGGGCTATCAGTCACGCCTCCCAACTCCTGGAGGAGTCCAGTTCGCTGGCCGAGAAGGACCGCAGACTGCTGGACATCGTTAGCCGCCACTCCGATCGGCTCAATGCCATTATTGAAAATGTTATGGCCATCTCCCGGCGAGAAGCCGCTATCAGCGACAAAATCCGCCTCAAGAATTTCCTCGAGGACTTTACCCTCGATTTCAACCAGGTTCACTCCCCGGCACTGGAATGGACTATCGAAGTGATTCCGCCAGACCTGTCGGTTGCCTTTGATCGTTCCCAGCTCGAGCAGGTACTTGTCAATTTGTGCGAGAATGCAGTCCGCTATGGCCAGAACAATCCGGACCGGCCCCGCCTGACACTGGTCGCCAATCACAGCCAGACCGGTCAGCCGCCCTGCCTGGACGTGATCGACAACGGTCCCGGCATCCCTCCGGAAACTGCGGCCCAGATATTCGAACCGTTTTTCACGACCAGTGCCCAGGGCAGCGGCCTCGGCCTTTATCTTGCCAGTGAAATATGTGAAGCTAACGGGGCTCAGTTGGAATACATTCCACTGGCTATGGGGGGAAGTTGTTTTCGCACTACATTCAGCATGGCGTGATTAGAAAAATATGAATAGAGCTTGCGTCCTTCTGGTCGACGATGAACCGGATATCCTCCACCTGCTGGAACTGACCCTGCAGCAAATGGATCTGGAAACCGTCTCGGCGACCACCCTCAACGAAGCCAGAGATTTGCTGACCAGTCATCATTGTGACTTCTGCCTGACCGACATGCGCCTTCCGGATGGCGATGGCATCGATCTGGTCCGGTATATCCAGGAAAATTCGCCGCACATCCCCACGGCCATGATAACCGCCCACGGCAATGTCGACATTGCCGTTGATGCGATGAAAGCCGGGGCCTTCGACTTTGTTTCAAAACCGGTCAATCTGAAGGATCTCCGCAAGCTCGTCACCCATGCGCTGAAACTCGCCGGCAATAATGAAGGCCGCAACCGCAAATCGCCGCCGAAAATCATTGGCGACAGCCGCATCACCGAGCAATTACGCCAAACCATCGTCAAGTTGGCGCGTAGTCAGGCACCGGTGCAGATCACCGGCGAGTCGGGTACCGGCAAGGAACTGGTGGCCCGCTCCATCCATTGGCAAAGTGCCCGCCGCGACGGTCCCTTTATTCCGGTAAACTGCGGTGCGATCCCGGCAGAGCTTATAGAAAGTGAATTTTTCGGTCACCGGAAAGGCAGCTTTACCGGCGCCAGCGCAAACAAGGAAGGCCTGTTCAAGGCCGCCGATGGCGGCACCCTGTTTCTGGATGAAATCGCTGACCTGCCTCTGACCATGCAGGTCAAACTACTGCGGGCCATCCAGGAAAAGGCTATCCGCCCCATCGGCGAGGAAGCGGAAATATCGGTAGATGTCCGCATCATCAGCGCCACCCACCGGGATCTTGACGCCATGGTCAAGGCCGGTGAGTTCCGCCAGGATCTGTTTTACCGGATCCATGTCATCGGCCTGACCGTACCACCACTACGCCAACGCCGGGAAGATATCCCCCTGCTCGTCAACCACTTCCTGCAAAGACTTGAACAAACCTCGGGCAACCCGTTGCCCCGGCTCAGTGATAGCGCACTCGCGGCACTCGAAGCTTACCGTTTCCCGGGCAATATCCGGGAATTGGAGAATATACTGGAGCGGGCCATTGCGCTTGCCGGTGGCGAAGATATCCAGCCGGAGGACATGCTCCTCCCCGAGTGTTCCATTGAGCCCGCGGTCACCGAAATACAGCCCTTGCGCCAGGCCGGCACCAGCCCGGATCCGGAGCTCGACAACCAGAACCTGGAAACCTACCTTGAAGATCTGGAAAAAGAGGCTATCATCGAAGCGCTTGAAAAAACCCGCTGGAACAAGACCGAAGCCGCCAAGCTGCTAGGTATCAGTTTCAGGGCCATTCGTTACCGTCTGAAAAAGTTGGGTATCGATTAAACTGAGCCGGGCTTCCTGATTTACCGGAAATTCCTCTCTTTTGTCGTCACGGGGCAAATGCCCCTAAAGATTTAAGTCATTACCTGCCTGCCTTGCCGGCAATAACACCTAGGTCTGGAAGTCTCCATTCGATTAAGGTTTTTCAATCGGACACGGAGGTTTCTCATGATAAACAAGGGGTTTACTCTGGTGGAGCTGATGCTCACCGTCAGTATCGTGGCCATAGCGCTTGCGGTCGCCATCCCGGCAATGGACAGGTGGATCCTGCAAAACCGGGTCAACGCCGAACTTCGGAGTCTGCACCGGGATTTGCAAAACGCGCGACAAAAGGCCATTTTCGGGAGGCAAAGAATCAGCTTGTGTCCACGCCTCGGAGATCACAGTTGCGGAAAGGACTGGAGCCAGGGACGTCACCTGTTCAGTGACAAGGATGGTAATGGCCAGATTGACGATGGCGAGATCATCTTGGCAAGCCGGGAGAAAATCCCTGAGTCGGACTCGTTACGCTGGAAGGCCTTTGCGGCCAAGCCCTATATCCAGTGGTTGCCGACCGGCATCACCAATCACATGAATGGCAGTTTCGTCTATTGCGGCCAGAACCGGCCCGAATTTGCCCGGGCGGTAATCGTGTCGAAATCCGGTAGAACCCGCTTTTCCAGGGACAGTGATGAGGACGGGATCGACGAAAATGCCAGCGGCAAGGCCCTGACCTGCCCCTGATCCCGTTGGCAAACGCTTTCGGGACAAAGTACCTTCGGGACAAAGTACCTTACTGGCCGCAGGCTCAGGCCCGGATCAAGCCGACAAAAGTCCCCTCGATCACCAGCTCGTCCGGCTCCACTTCAATCGGCTGAAAATCCGCATTTTCCGGCAGCAGAAGTATTTTCTTGCCGCGCCGCCCGAGGCGCTTGACCGTCACTTCATCGTCGATCCTGGCGACCACTATCTGACCAAGATCTGCGCTTGGGGTCTTGCGCACCGCAATCAAGTCACCGTCCAGTATGCCGGCATCGCACATACTGTCTCCCCTGACCCGCAACAGAAACGCCGGCCGCCGTTTGCGCAATACTTCAGGGATAGTGACATAGGATTCGACATTTTCCACGGCCTCAAGGGGCATGCCGGCCGCAACCCGGCCTATCAGCGGCAGCTGACCGGAGTTTTCGGCGAGTAGCTGGATCCCCCGGGGCTTGTCGGCATGGAGACGGATATACCCCTTCCTGGCCAGAGCCTTCAGGTGATCCGCTGCCGCTTTGGTCGAGGAGACCTTGATCAATTGGGCCAGTTCGGCATGGGACGGCGCAATGCCTTCGCTGTTGATATAGTCGGTCAGGGCGGTCAGGACTTGCTGTTGTCGTTCGGTCAGGACTTGCTGTTCGGTCATGGGGTACACCCGTCAATTAAGCACTACTTATATAAGTAGCATTCTGACTGGCGGGTGTCAATGATCCGTTGAACTCCCGCTTCTGCAACCCGGAAAAAAAGGCCGGGTCGAGGACGCGTACACTGCTATTGGCTGCGGGATTCGGTGAACGCGATGCCTTCGCCCGCGAGCAACTCCAGCAGCGGTTGATAAATGCCTTTCGAGAATGGCAACACCACGCCTCGCTCCTCAATGACACCGTCACAGATCAGCTGAACGGCCATCGCTGCGGGATAGCCTACGGTTTTTGCCATCGCGGAGTATCCGTCCGGCTCACCGTACGCGACCAGACTTGCCTCCAAATGATAGCTTTCACCGCTTGCCGGCTCTATCCCGAACTGGTGTTGCAGCACGACCATATCCCGCTCACCGGGCTGGTAGGCCAGTCGGGTTTTCAGCAATTCACAAAAACGGTCAAGAGGACCGGGTGCCGGCGCGGAGGCAATATCGCTGAAACAGCCGAGCCACTTAAGCGCCGAAAAAGCCGCATCGGTAATGCCCAGTTGCTTGCGCGCCTCGTCATGAATCCTGTACCCGTGAAGAGCCTGCATCAAATCGTTCCAGGAGGGCGTATCACTGGGGGCGACCTTGTCCGACTCAAGATCCAGAAGTCCGAGCTTGCGTGCCGCCTGCAAGATGTCACAGAAGCCACGATAACGAAGCGTGCCGCGGAGAATGGTGCGAGCCTCGGGTATGTCGTAACTCTGCTGATAACCGAGCGAGTTGCGATTCGCATAGCCTTCCAGTTCCAGTTCATCGACGGTAACCGGCTCCGCGGATTCGAGAAGTTCGACAGGAGACAGGTGAACCTCCTTGTTGTCACGGAGAAAGACGGCTTCATTTTGCAGCGCCATCAGTACGCCGCGGGGGGCCCAGGCAAACTTGTAGCCGAGCGGGTTATCATTCGCGTCCGGCGCTGGCAATCCCCCACACCAGGACACGAAACTCCTGATCCGGCCGCCCTCCGCCTGCACCCGGTCGATGATGTCCATGGCTCCCAGGTGATCAATACCGGGGTCCAGGCCGATCTCGTTGAGCAGGATCACGCCCTGCTCCCGGGCTTTGGCATCGAGTGCCACCATGGCGGGAGACTCGTAACTCGCCGTCACAAGATGCTTGCCGAGCCTGACACAGGTTTCCGCAATAGCCTGGTGCAGGGTTGCGGGCACCAGGCTGACCACAAGGTCGTGGCCTTCAATCAGTGGCGAAATACTTGCAACCTCGGTGACTTCCGCGGTCGTTGCCGTGACCCCGGAGAAGCGGCCCGCTATCCGGTCCGCATCGGCCTGAAACTGACTGGCGACCGTGATGCGGTTATCGTCACGTCGCATCAGATATTCCACCAGGGGCTCGGCCACAAATCCGGCACCGAATACGAGGATATTTGCCATGCTACTCTCCACTGCTTTATACAATCACTTATTGGTTTGAAATTTCGCCGGACTAGATGGCCGGCAGGATATCCAGCAAGGGCTCCAGCAGGTTACCGCCAAATCGCTGACACCGAAGCGGCGACCAGCCGGAAGTTTGCTCGGGGAGTTGCAGATTGTCCTTGAAAGGCATTTCTACCGTCAGAGCCAGGCAATTGAATTCCTGGGCAACCCAGTTGCCGGCAATGCGCAGATCCGCCTCGCCAGCCGCCACCAGCGGATAACCGTGCTGCAACTGAAATTCGGGAGTCACTGCAAGCAGCTTCTCCTTGAATTGCTTTTCCAGTTCGGCCAGTCGCGGTGTATAACCCGGCACACCCTCGCTACCGGCGATAAAGTTATAGGCAATGGCTTCGTCACCATGTAAATCCAGAAAGGCATCCACGCCCGTGTCGAACATGGCCTGGCGCACGTGCCAGACTTCGGGACTGGAGGCGGCATCCGGCTCCTGCCAGGCGCGGTTGAGATTGACTCCGGCGGCATTGGCGCGCAGATTCCCCAAAGCGCCGCCATCGGGATTCATACTGGGAATAAAATGCACCACGCATTGCTCCCGGACTGCCGCAGCCACCGCGTCAGCGGGATCCAGCAAGCGCTTCAGCAAGCCTTCCGCGCACCATTCCGCCATGGTTTCGCCCGGATGCTGTCGGGCGATGACCCAGACATTCTTTTTGCCCGCGCCCGGAGTGCCGATTTGCAGGTAATCGATATTACGTCCCTGGACGGTCTTGCCGAGGGTATGCAAATGACAGTAGTCCGAAGTCATGGCTTCGTGCACCAGGTCCAGATGGCGTTCGTAGGGATAAGGGGCGAAATAGGCATAAAACACCACCGGCTGTGAGGGTCGGTGGCAGATGCTAAGGGTGCCGTCCCGGTATTCCGTCGGCACCCGGAACCAGTCCTTGCGATTATAGGAGGCAACGGCACGATAGCCCTCCCATGCGTCCGCATAGGAGCACTCACCGGCATTGACGAGATTGAACCGGTACTCCACACCCGTCTGTACACTGGCTCGGAAATAGAACCATTGCTTGAATTCCGACTCGCTGTCATCGCGAATTCTGAGCTGGATTTGTTCGGGATTATCGGTGTTGTCGACGATGATATTACCACCGTCAAACTGGCTGCTGATGTTCATGGGATTACCGCCGCTTCACAGTACATGTAAAAAGAAGGGGGCTTGCGCCCCCTCGTTCTGATAGCGGAAAAGGATACTAGCCGGCTGGCGTCAAGTAAACCGGTGCCAGAAATTCAAATTCCTCACCTTCGAGATCTTCGGGCATGACCGGCAGCGGCTCGGCATTGACCACCATCGCCAGTGCGGCATTGTCCAGAATTTTCTCGCCGGAGCTGATTTCTACCTGTGCCCGGTTGACGTCACCTTCACGGGAAACGATTACCTTGACCACGACTTCACCGCGGGAGACGCCCTCTTTGGGCCGCTTCAGAACAGATGCGCCATACCGCCGGCGAATGTCACCGAGAGGATATTCCAGGAAACGTCCCAGATGACCGCGCAACTCCCTCCGATAATTCCCCTTGAGTTTGGCAATGTCGACCGGCGGTTTTACCGACTCAACGACTTCCGGCACAGCTTCTTCTGCCGGCTTGGAGGTCTTGTCGAGGCTGGCAACCTGAGTTGACTGCACAGGCTTCGACTGCTCGCCAACTTTGGCCTTGCTGGCGGTATTGGCGGCCTGGGAGTTACCGGTATCCCGGGATGCGGGGGGCACTTCCTTCTTGGCCACTTTCACCACCGGTTTGCTGGCAGCAGGCTTGCTTTCAGTCTTTTTTGTAGCTGGCGGCGTCTTTTTGACTTCTGCCACCTTTTCTTTTGCCGACGGCTCTTCTACCGGCTCCGGAGCATATAATGCCGCGACTTCTGCAACCCGGGCATCAGACGGCATCAGTACCTGAAACTGTGCCAATGAGGCTTCACGGGCAGTAGCATCGCCCAGTCCGAGAATCTGTTCCTTGAATTCCTGACTCGGAGGCCGCTTGCCAATCCAGGTATTGAGCACCAGCGGGAAAAACCCGGGCGCGGTAATCTTGCCGGCTTCCTGTCCGTTAATGGAGACCAGAACGCCACTACCCGGGACATAATCCACTTCGATTTGATCCCCCATGACCAGGTTCTGATCAAATAACTTGGCAAATTCCCGGATTTCCTTCGCGTGCAGAAGTGCCGCATCGATCTCATTGTTGCTGCGGATACTTTCGATCCAGCTGCGGCGATGACTGCGACCGGCAATCTTGTCAGCCGCCACCCGGAAAGCCATGCGCTTGGGGCCACCGTCGGCCAGCAAGGCCGCAGCGTCCGTCATGGGCGTCTCGACATACAAGGCACTGATAAATTGATCGTTGCGGAACTGCTGGATTACCGCCACGCCGTTAAGGGACAGGTCTGTGCTTGCGACTCTGGCCGTATCCGCCATGACAGGCAACCAGGTTGCTGACAGGAAAAGGCCAAACGCAAACATCCCCAGGTACTTACAGACACAAGATTTCACTTGAATTCCCCGTGATAGATAAATAGTTGATATAATTAGTTTTATCGTATTCCGGTCCTTCAGTCCGGAGACGAGCACCTTGCTTTTGTGAGGGTTGTTTTTCTGCTTTCTGATGGTCACAAAAAAGGGGTACGCTTCGATAATAGGTCAAAACCGGCAATGAAAACAAGGCCTGACAGCAGAAATGCCGAGCATTGCCGGGCGCCAGACACAAAAACGCCCGGACAAGTCCGGGCGTTGGCAAACAAGGCGCTGACGCCGATCAGAATTTCAGTCCGACCCGGCGCGCAACCTCTTCATAGGCCTCCACTACGCCGCCAAGACCCTGGCGGAAACGGTCCTTGTCGAGCTTTTCCCGGGTATCCTTGTCCCAGAGCCGGCAGCCGTCAGGAGAAAATTCGTCGCCCAGAATGATCTGACCGTGGTAACGCCCGAATTCGAGTTTGTAATCGACCAGCAACATGCCGCCATCAAGGAAGAGTTGCTTGAGCACATCGTTGACCTTGAAGGTCAGCTCCTTCATCTTGGCAATTTCCTGATCCGTGGCCCAGCCGAATGAGCGGATGTGATACTCGTTGATCATGGGATCATGGAGTTCGTCGTTTTTGAGGAAGAACTCGAAAGTCGGTGGATTCAGATCCTGGGCTTCTTCGACCCCGAGCCGCCGACAAATGCTGCCCGCGCTGATGTTGCGCACCACGCACTCGACCGGGATCATGTCCAGGTTCTTGACAACTGATTCATTGTCGCTCAGCAGATGCTCGAAATGGGTCGGGATACCGGCCGCTTCCAGCTTCTGCATGATGTAGGCATTGAATTTGTTGTTGACCAACCCCTTCCGGTCCAGACTGTCGGTCTTTCTGCCGTCAAAAGCAGAGGTATCGTTTCTGAATTCGAGAATCAGTTTGTCCGGATCTTCAGTCGAATACACGGATTTTGCCTTGCCAACAAAAAGTTCTGAAACACGTTTCATGTCATCTTACCTTTGGATTTGAGACCTAAAAAAAATGAAATCAGTTCTGCCCTGATCATCAGTTGCCCGTCAGCGACAGCCAGTCGAAACCAAGTTCCTGATCGGCAATCCGGATATCCTCTCCTCGCCAGCCACTGGCCTCCGCCAATGCTGCCCGGACCTGCTCGGGCCGGTTATTCTCCTGACTCAGATGAGTCGCGATCAGATGCTGAATCCGGCTACGTTCGAGCGCTGCCAACAATTCAGCGGCCTGCCGGTTGCTCAGGTGCCCGAGTGCTCCACCAATACGACGCTTGAGAGCCGCCGGATAGGGCCCCCGGCGCAGCATCTCCTCATCATGGTTGCACTCCAGCAGCAGTCCGTCACAGACCGCC
>JASBTO010000206.1 GCA_030148365.1 Kangiellaceae bacterium | reverse complement strand
TTGTCAGAAAATTCCGGGGCATTGATACCGTAGAGCGCGGAGATGCGCTCGGCGAGGCGCTGGCTGTCCCGCTCCAGTTCGGCCCGGTGCACCCGCTCGCCACCCCGGGACTGCAGCAGGGCGAAAGTGATGGCATAGCGTTGCAGGGCTGGCTGCATGGCTTTGCCGAGCAATACCAGGCGACCCCAGGCTTCGCTGTTGCCGTCCGGTCGGCAGTACTTGTCGTTGATCTGTTCCAGCAGTCCTTCTTCCGTCATGGCCGCCGCCAGTTCTTCAATACGACCGGCCAGCTGCTCACGGGTCCAGTGCAGGTAGAGCTCCGCCTGCAGCAACGGATAAAGCGGGGTAATACGCTCTGCCAGTTGCGCCGCCGTGCAGCATTCATTGCGCTCGAAGCAGCTTGCGATGATCGAGGGCAGCGCGAACAGGTGCAGAATATTGTTGCTGTAGTAGGTCATCAGGATGGCTTCATCGCCTTCGATGAAAACAATATCGCCCATCGGATCTTTGGCCTGGGAGACCATCCCCAGCTTGAAGGCTTCGCCGAGCAGTTGTTCGCCGGAGCCGGTCGGGACATAGACCTGCTCGCTGAAGGGCGCCTTGCGGGCCAGCTTCAGACAGGTATCCAGTTGCGCGACCAGTTCCCGGCGGGTCAGTGCCCGCTTGGGCGTGCCGAGCAGGATCAGGCTGACCAGGCTGATGGCATTCAGGCAGGCTGCGGCATTGATGCGCTGGTTGATCAGGCTGGCTATCCGGTCGACCTGGCCGGGCATCCAGGCCGGTTTTTGTTCATCACTTGCGAAATCCTCACGCCAGCCGGGCTCGGCGGTATCAAGATAGTCCGCAAGCCTGAGGGGCTGGCCGAAATTGACATAGACCTGGCCAAAGTCCCTTTTCAGCGCCTTGCGGACGCCGAGTAACTGGCCCATGGATTCCTGCTGCTTGGACTTGCCGCGCAGTTCGTTCAGGTAACTCTTGCCCTCAAACAGTCGCTCATAACCGATGTAGACAGGGACAAAGGCAATGGGCCGCTTGACGCCTCTGAGCATGCTCTGCAAGGTCATCGCCAGCATGCCGGTCTTGGGCGGCAGCAAGCGTCCGGTGCGGCTACGGCCGCCCTCCGGGAAAAACTCCACCGAAATGCCCTTGTTGAACAGCCGGTACAGATATTCGTTGAACACGGCGGTATAGAGCTTGTTGCCGCTGAAACTGCGGCGCAGGAAAAAGGCGCCACCTTTGCGCAGAATGCCGCCGACGGGCCAGAAATTGAGATTGATGCCGGCCGCGATGTGGGGCGGAACCAGACCTTCGTAGTACAGCAGATAGGAGAGCAGCAGATAGTCAATGTGACTGCGGTGACAGGGCACGTAGATAATCTCGTGGTCCTTGGCCAACTCGCGCACCTGATCAATATGATCGACATGGACGCCGTTGTAGATACGGGTCCACAGGCGGGTGAGCAGGAAAGACAGCCAGCGCACGGTGGTGTACTTGTAGTCCGCGGCGATCTCCCGCACATAACCGCGTGCCCGGTCCCTGGCCTTGGCTTCGGAGATTTTGGCGGTGCGGGCTTCCCGCTGGATCGCCTCCTGTACCGGATCGGATGCCACGATCCCGCGGGCGAGTTCGCGACGGGTGCTGGTGGACGGCCCCATGGCGGCGGTCCACTGGCGGCTGAAGTGAACCCGCAGGATGCGGCTCAACTTGTGGGCGGAAACCTCGGCGCCGACGCCCTCGCGGATCACCGAATCCAGTTCGACGGGTTTCCCGAATTGTACAAAGCACTGGCGGCCCTGCAGCAGGATGATGATGCCTTTCCAGAAGCGGCCGGCTTCCTCTATATCGGTAAACAGCAAACGCAGGACAGAATTTTCCTTGCCGGGATTGCGGCCCCAGAATACGGACACCGGCACCAGTTGCACGGGAGCTTCCGGGTGCCGGCGCTGAACCTCGATGAGGGATTCCATGGCCCGGTTGTGACGAGGCAGTTTGGTGCTGCGATCCCACCAGCCCTTGCGTTTTTGCAGGAACAGACAACTGCCCTTGAGCACTTGATCGCCCTGCATTTCCAGCATGCGCGCTTCCGGTAATGACACTTGCCGGGTCTGGCGTTGCAAGGCCAGAAAGTTGCTGTCGGAGCGGGTTCGCAGGACATAGTAGACCGGCCGGGCCGGATCCAGATCGAAGGCCGCAACCGGGTCTTCGGGGATCCGGTTGATACGGGTCAGTAAATTCAAGGGGCCGCGCACCAGGGCCTGGTAGCCACTGCGCAGCTGGTGTTTAAACGACATGGCAGGATTCCGGAAAAATAAGGCTCATCACGACTCTTCTGCGGCTTTCCAGTACTTTTCCATGGAAAGATAAGTGAAGGACGCGGACCAGGCAATCAGTACCAGACCGTTGAGGGCTTCGACGCCGGTGATCAGGCGCACTTCGCCGGTCGGATACACATCACCGAGCCCGAGAGAGGTATAACTGGTAGTGGAATAATACAGGTAATTCAGCCAGTTATCCTCAAAATGTCCACCAAAGTGGCCGAGATCAAGGTGCTCGACCATCAGAAAGTAGGCACCCGCGTAGACCCAGATTTCAATAATGTGGGCGACAAAGGCGCCAAACATGCCAAGCAGGATATGGGTGCGGGGCCGCATCTCGACACGGTCGCCAATCTTCGAGGTCAGGCGCAGCACTTCATAATGGATCACAACCGTCAGGACCAGCAGTGCGGTCGCCATGGCCATGGCCTGAAGCAATCCGCTGTATTCCTGCTCCACCATCAGGTTCAGACTCAGACCAGCACTTCGACGGGATGGGGGTGGCTGAGAAAATCCCGGGGGCTGGAACTCAGGCCGTAGGCACCGGACTGGTAGATCACGACCAGATCGCCGGCTTCGGCGCAGGGCAGTTGCATCTTGTTGGCCAGCAAATCCAGAGGCGTACACAGAGGGCCCACCACGCTGACCTGCTCGGTGTCCGCCTGTCCCATGCGATTACCGATGGCGGCGGGATAATTCTTGCGGATCACCTGACCGAAATTGCCGGATGCGGCCAGATGGTGGTGCAGGCCGCCGTCGCTGATCAGGAAAGTCTGACCCCGGGAGATCTTTTTTTCACGGATCCGGCTCACATAGACGCCGGACTCGCCGACCAGGTAGCGGCCCAATTCCACGATCACTTCGGCGTCGGGTGCATATTCCGGCAGTTTTGCCAGATGCCCGCGAAGCCGCTCGGCGATGGGGGCCAGTTCCAGAGGGCGTTCGCCGGGGAAGTACGGGATCCCGAAGCCGCCGCCGATATTCAGTTTGCGCACTTTGGCCGGTGCGTCTTCGAGCAGTCTTTGTACCAGATCAAAAATATTGTCGTGAGCGGTGGTGATGGCTTCCGGCTTGAGATTCTGGGAGCCGGTAAAGATATGGAAGCCCTGGAAGTCCAGGTCCCGTTGCTGAATTGCGCGCACCATGGCCGGTACCCGTTCGGCATCGACGCCGAATTGCTGGGAACCGCCGCCCATTTTCATGCCGGACGCTTTCAGTTCGAAATCGGGATTGACGCGGATGGCGACCTTCGGCGTCAACCCGAGGCGCTCACCGGCGCGGGTAATGCGCTCCATTTCGGTTTCGGACTCGAGATTGACGGTAATGCCGCTGGCCACCGCCATGGACAGCTCGGCGTCATCCTTGCCGGGACCGGCAAAACTGATAGTGTCCGGATCGATACCGGTATCGAGCGCCACCCGTAATTCCTTGCCGGACGCCACGTCGAGTCCATCGACGAGCCCCGCCAGGTAATTGACCAGTACCGGCATCGGGTTGGCCTTCATGGCGAAATGGATGTGGATGCTTTCCGGCAGGGCTTTGCGCAGACCTGACACCTTGTCGGCAATGACCCGGCGGTCATAGGCGTAGAAAGGCGTCTGGCCGACCCGGGCCGCGAGCTGGCTGACGGGAATGCCGCCGATCAGGAGTTCCCCGTCCCGGCTCGGGAACTGATCCATGGGGGCGTGTACCGGTGCTACCTTGCTGTTGTCTCTGTTCATGGCACTCACTGTTTTGAAAATAGATGCTGATAGTGGCTGGCCAGCGCCTTGCGGTCAATCTTGCCATTGGCATTGCGGGGCAGGCTGTCGCGCAACTGGATACTGTGGGGCTGCATGAAATTCGGCAGTTTGGCCTTGCAGTGCGCCAGCAAGGCGGTGTCGTCAAAACTGTCACCGTCCCGGGCTTTGACCACCAGTACCACGGCCTGCCCCAGTTGTGGTGACGGCACGCCAATGGCCGCGACTTCGGCTACTTGTTCAAGCCCGTAAACCACATCTTCCAGTTCCGACGGGCTGATCCGGTAGCCGGAAGACTTGATCATGTCATCCTTGCGGCCAATGAAATACAGAAAGCCGTCACGGTCCCGCTTGACCGTATCGCCGGACCAGACGGCAAGCTCGGGCAGCACCGGGTGCCGGCGGTTGTCCGGTAACGGTTTGAAACGCAGGGCGGTTTTTTCCGGCGCATTCCAGTAGCCGAGGCTGACATGGACGCCGCGATGGACCAGTTCGCCGGCTTCGTCCGGCTCGCATTCACTGCCGTCTTCCCGGAGCACGAGAATTTCGGCGCCGGGAATGGCTTTGCCCATGGAGTCCGGGCGCCGGTCGATTTCCGCCGGATCCAGATAAGTGGAGCGAAACGCCTCGGTCAGTCCGTACATCAGGTAGGGGCGGGTCCGGGGCAGGTGTTGTCTCAGGGCCGCGAGGGTGGCGCCGGGCATGGCGCCGCCGCTGTTGGTGATATAGCGCAAGCGGCGGGCGCCTTCCGGCCAATCCAGCTGGGCCAACTGGACCCACAGGGGCGGCACGGCCGCAAGGCCGGTAATCGCGTATTTCTCGACATTGCGAATCACATCCCGGGGTAGCAGATACTCCATCAGCACCACGGTCGCGCCGACGTAAAAAGCCGTCGTCAACTGGCTGAGGCCATAATCGAAGCTGAGGGGCAGGACCGCGAGGATTCGATCCTGTTCGGTATTTTCCAGATAGGTCGAGACGCTCCAGGCGCCGGCGACAATATTACGGTGCGACAGCGCAACGCCTTTCGGATTGCCGGTGCTGCCGGACGTATAAAGGATCGCCGCCAGATCCTGATCGATAGCCCTATGCGGGCTGCCCTGCTCACCCTGGTGAAAGCTCTGCCAGGACCTGACTTGCGGTTGGAGTTTGTTGCGAGGGGCCTTCTCGTCGGCTAGCACGACCAGTTCCAGATCGGGACACTCGGCAAGGATGTCGACGAGCTGATCAGCGCGCTGGGAGGACGTTACCAGCACCCGGACATTACAGTCGCGCAGAATGTAGGCGACCTGCTCGGGTTTGAGCAACGGATTGACGGGTACAAAGGCGGCACCGGCGGCGGCAGCGCCAAACAGGGCAATGGCAGTTTCCGTCTGCTTGGGTAGGTAAACGCCGACCCGATCGCCTTTGTGCAGGCCTATTCCGCAAAGACTCGCCGCAAACGCCTCAACCGCCAGCTGTAACTGGCTGTAGCTCAGGCGTTGATCCTTGTATTCGAGGGCAATGGCGTCGGGTCGCAGGCTCGCTTGTCGTGCGATTAAATCCTGAAGTACTCCCTGCATGCAGAATCCTGTTCTTTTTTAAATTGTTGACTATATTAACTTGGAATATGCCTTCTTGCACCGCCGTGTTTGCTTCTGTCTTGTCGGCATCAGTAGAATAGGCCACTGGAACCTCATTGCTGACAGTGCCAGGTACCCTTGCCCCCTTTCGCCCTTGTACATTGCCGGCGCCCAGTGCGGCGACAGCCATCCCGCTCGACTCCCGGAGTCGACCCGCAGGTCGCGGGGTTAGCCTGAATGCGACTCTTGTGGCTGCTCGTCACCCTGTTGATCTGCTACGGCTCCCTGTTCCCGTTCAACTTTGTCTGGCAGTGGCCGGAAGATTTCAGCTGGCTGGCGTGGTTGCTGGATCTCGAAAAGCGGACGACCCGCTCCGACGAACTGGCGAATTTCCTGCTCTTTATTCCCTTCGGTTTTTTTGGCGTTCTCAGCGTTCAGGAGCGGTATCGCCGCGGTCGGGTGTTCGGCATCTTGCTGGTCTTTTTCAGTGGCAGCCTGATCGCCTACGGATTGCAGTGGATGCAGCACTTTCTACCCTCGCGGGTGCCGGCGTCCGGCGATGCCCTGATTAATATCGGCGGCCTCGCGGCCGGCTGCCTGGGGGCCGCATTTTCCAACAGCAATCGCCTGCGGCAATGGATCCCGGCCTGGTTTTCTCCGCGGGTGTCGGCGTCACTGCTGATCGTGCTGTTCTGGCTCGCCATGCAAAGCTTTCCCTTCGTACCGGCACTGGACTGGCAATTGGTGAAGAGCAATCTGAAACCGCTGCTGGCATTCTCCCTGGACGGCTCGAGTCTGGCCTGGCACCTGTTGACCTGGTCTGTGTGCTTCTATTGTCTGCGACAAAGTTTCGACCGGGAGTTCAAGGTGAGCTGGCTGTTGGTGTTCAGCATCCTGGTGTTGGGCTACGAGTTGTTGTTGCGCCGGCATTTCCTGAACGGTCACGACCTGCTGGCCGTGCCGCTGGCCCTGTTGCTGGTTTCAACCCTGCGGCCCCGGGCCCTTGCCGCCGTGTTGGCCGCCGGTTGTCTGCTGGCCGTGGTCCTGACGGCCTGGTATCCGTTCCGTACTGACAGTGACCCCAACAGTTTTTCATTTATTCCATTCGCGGCGTTTCTGAAAGGCGCCATGTGGTACAACATCCAGCGCTTTCTGGAAAAGGTCTTTCTGTACGGAAGCCTGGTGTTGCTGCTCGCAAAGTTTCTGCCGGGTTACCGGCCCGCGACGCTCGCGGCCATGTCGCTGTTACTGGCGCTGGAACTGGGACAGATTTTTCTGGTCGGCCATACCCCGGAAATTACCGATCCGCTGCTGGCAGGATTGCTGGGGATTGTGCTGTATCAGGCCGACCGCTTTGAGCGCAAGGCGATCCGGCGCCGGGCCCGCGCGACCTAGAACCGGTAGCGCAATTTGAAAAACAGGTTTTCGCCGGTCTTGTCGTCAAGGCTCTGCTGGTAGAGGCCCGAAAAACTGTTCTGATCGGTTTCCTCAAAAACGCTGCCACCCCGGCTATAGACCACGAACAAATCGGAAAGCGGGCCGATAGAGTAGCGATAACGGAGCTGGATCCCCAGGTCCGCCAGGTCAAAATCCTCGACCGGATCGTCGGTCGGTTGCAGCGCACCTGAGGGGGTGGTGATATACCCCTGTTTGGCGTCCGCCTGCAGGCCGAGCCATTGGAATTTCACCCGCAGGGTATGCTTGTCGGCGAAACCGATATCGGCGTTGAACTGCAAATCCCACAGCCGGCGGGAGAAAGTCGCCAGCTGGTTGCCGTCGGTCCAGATGATCCAGTCATCACTGTCGATATAGGAAATATAGGGGATCAGGGTGATCTGATCGTTGACGAACAGGTTGATCTCGGTACTGGCAAAGGTGGCGTAGCCGTCCAGGCCTTCTTCGAAGCGCTGATAGAGGAAATCCTGCCAGTAATAGCGGCCCCTGGGCAGCGCGTAGTACAAGTTGAAGGACTTGCGCTCCGGCAATTCCACGTTACCCGCACCGCGACTGATCAGATCGTCGATACCGCTGGTGCGATACACGAGATTGAGACCGATGGAGGCGGTGGATTTGAGCTCTTCGGCCCAGTCGAACTCATAGCGATCGGTCAGGTGATCGCCGGTATTATTGTGCTCGGACTCGACATTGACGAGAAACTTGCGGCTCAGACTGACGCTGTCTTCGGAAAAATCCGTCAAGGTATAGTTGCTGGTCAGATCGATCTTGTTGAGGTTGTTGCGGCGCAGGAAGCCGAGATCGTCAAGCTGCAGGTTTTCGTCGTAGTGGGTCAGACGCAACTGATTGTTCCAGTTTTCGATCGGACTGTACTGGGCGACGAGCCAGGCACCCAGGCCATCTTCGGTAGCGGTTACCTCGTCAATGACCGATGCCGTGAGCCCGCCGGTCAGCTTCACATTGCTCGTGGCATCCACTTCATAGTCCAGTGTATGGACGTTGGCAATGCGATCGATCGCGCCATGATCGACCCGGGTGTAGAGAAAGCCGAGCTTGCCCCGGTCGGTCGACCAGATCCCCCGGCCAACGGTATAGTCCCGGCCATCGGTGCCGCCGGTATCGTCTTCAAAAGCCCCGAATACGCCATACTCGAAATTGCCGAGTCTCTGGGTGAACTTGAGAGCGGCATCCAGATCGGAGCCTTCACTACCACCGGTATCGGGGGAGTCGCCGATCCGCCGGGTATGCATCAGGCGCAGGTTCTCGTTGCCGCGGACGTCGAACAGGGACTGGTTCTCGAGGAAAAAGGGCCTTTTCTCAGAGAAAAAGGTCTCGATGGCGCTGAAATTGACGACCAGATCATCGCTTTCGACCTGTCCGAAGTCCGGGTTCAGGGTCGCCGAGAGCTTGCTGGCCCGGGTCGGCTGCCAGAAAATATCCAGCCCCGCCTGCCAGGTGTCATCGCTCTCGATGTTGTCGTAATTGGCGCTGACATAGGGGATCAGATCCAGCGCCGGCTGCCACTGGAAATTCGGAATGGAGACACTGCTGAACTCGCCGATAAAGGTCTGCCGGGTCGGCGACGCCGCGGGCCACGCGAAATCCTTGCCCAGTGCCCGCGCATGCCGGCCGATGTACATGTTCAGGGTCCGCTCTTCGGACTCGCTCGCCACCATGGGCGCGACGGACCAGGGAATGAAAAACTCACTGGTCCAGGCATCGGCCTCCGCGGCGGTGGCGCCGTACCATTTGCCGTCCCAGTCCAGATTCAGATGATGTTGATTCGACCAGATCCCGTCACGCCGTGAGCCGCCGAGGGACAACTGGAAATGATAGGCGTTGAGGGTGCGGGCGTCGAAATCCAGGATCAGGGTATTGCTGTCGGCGAGGCTGGCGCCGTCTTTGGCGTGGATCTGACTGCGATGGCTGGTGGCGGGCTGGTAATTGCGAACCGCGACCCAGATACCTTCTGCGTCGGCAAAATAGCGGATTTCGGTGAGGTGATCAGGCGCTTCGCGGCTGTAGGGTGTAACCGTGACCAGATCCCGGATTTCCGTGGCCTGTTGCCACTCCGGTTCGTTGATGTTGCCATCGATAGTAATCGCGGCGTTTGCGAAGGGACTCGTGGCCAGGATGATCAAGGCCGGCAGCCACCGCTTCAATAACACCATGCGCAGCTTCACTTTTCTCTAAATATTTGTTGTCGTTAAATTTTTTAGCGGGCAAGTCTACCACGCGGGTATTTACAACTGAAGTCGTCGGCGGAACAGCTCCTGGTAGGAAGCCGCCGCTTCATCAGCGATTTCCTGGTATCTGGCCGGGAGGTGTACGGATTTTTCCGGCCGGGCCTGGAACCCCGAGGATGACTCGACGTTAGCATACCACCAGGGCGCCCAGACACCATCGCTGTCTCTTGGTCCTGCGGGCCAGGTCAACATCTGTGCGGAAAATTCAATGTCGAGGGCGTTGCACAGCCTGTTCAGCATGGATCCCGGGGCCCGGAGCAGGTCCCTGGAGTCGAGTACCGGCGGCTCGGCGCCGACCCGATCCCGAATTTGCCGGAACAGCTGCCACTGCCGGCAAATGCCGATATCATCTTGCGTCATGTCCGGTCGGGTGCGGGCGTAGGAGGCAACAACCTCGACCGGATCC
The DNA here is from genome assembly GCA_030148365.1 of Kangiellaceae bacterium. Lineage (GTDB taxonomy): Bacteria > Pseudomonadota > Gammaproteobacteria > Enterobacterales > Kangiellaceae > JASBTO01. Next base: position 2,765 of record JASBTO010000206.1, on the reverse strand, counting down.
CGGATCAGAAAGCAGTTGGTCACTTCGGCGGTCCAGTCGAGCGGGGCCTCCGGCAGCATGTGCTGGGTCATGTGCTTTTGGTAGAAAATGCGTTTGCCGGGCTCTCGGGTCGTCAGTAACTCTTCCACAACCGCCGCCCAGTCCTGGCTCTGGCTGGCCAATACCTCGTCAAAACCCGGGTGGGGCGAGCCGGTCCGGGACAGGTAGCAGGCGTAAAAGGGCTCGTCGATCACCCAGGTATCCGGCCGGTTTTCAAAACTGCGCATCATCGCGGTGGAGATATTGCGCGGTCCCGACCACATGGCGATCCGCTTGACGGTGTCGGTCATGGCTCAGGTTCGCTCAATCAGGTCGAGATACAGTTGCTGAAGTCGCGCGGTCACCGGGCCCCGCCCTTGTGCGGGTAGCGCGCGGCCGTCCACTTCCCGGATCGGGGTCAGGCCGGCAAAGGTGCCGGTGACGAAGGCCTCGTCGGCGCCATAGACGTCAAACAGACTGAAGTTTTTCTCGCGCACGGGGATGTCATGATCCCGGCACAGCCGGATGACATTTTCCCGGGTAATGCCGCCGAGGCAGTAGTCCCCTGTTGAGGTCCAGACTTCGCCGCCGGTGACCATGAAAAAATGGGTCGAGTTGCAAGTGGATACGAAGCCCTGGGGATCGAGCATCAGGGCTTCATCGGCGCCGGCTTTGGTCGCCTGGATGCAGGCCTGGATGCAGTTCAGTTTGGAATGACTGTTGAGTTTCGGGTCCTGCACGTCGGGGCGGCCGCGGCGCACATGCACCGTGAACAGGCCAATGCCGCGCTCGGCGATGGCCGGATCGCCCTGCTTGTACTCGGGGATGATGACAATGGTGGCCGGCGAGATGGTGACCCGTGGATCCTGGTAAGGCGTGGCCTTGATCCCGCGGGTCACCATGAGCCGGATATGGACGCCGTCGTCCATGTCATTGGCGTTGAGGGTTTCGTACAGACGGTCGCGGAGCGCGGCCGCGTCCAGGCCGACATCCAGATCGATGGCCCGGGCACCCTGAAACAGTCGCTTGAGGTGGCGATCCAGAAAGGCGATCCGGCCCTTGTGCAGGCGCAGTCCTTCCCAGACGCCGTCACCGAGAATGAAGCCACTGTCGAATACCGATACCCGGGCCTGGTCCCGGGGGAACAGTTCGCCATTGATATTGATCTTGATGGTCCGGTTACGCGGGTCGTCCTGGTAGTCGTGTGTGCCTTTGCCCATAACAAGAAGCTCTCCCTGCTGGCCGGCTGGCGACCGGTGGTGGTGGTGGCGTTTTAATCCGGATACTACACCAGAGCGCCGCTTGGGGTAGAATAGCGCCTATTATTTTCCAGAGGATTGCTTGTCCATGCCGACCCGCCAGGCGCCGAACTCCGATTTTGTTATAGCCCCATCCATTCTTTCCGCTGATTTTGCCCGCCTTGGAGAAGAGGTGGACAAGGTCCTGGACGCGGGTGCCGACTGGGTGCACTTCGATGTCATGGATAATCATTATGTGCCCAATCTGACCATCGGGCCGATGGTGTGCGAGGCGCTGCGCAAGCATGGCGTGACCGCGCCGATTGACGTGCACCTGATGGTGAAGCCGGTGGATCGCATCATTCCGGATTTCGCCAGCGCCGGTGCCAGCCTGATCAGCTTTCATCCGGAAGCTTCCGAACATGTCGACCGTACCCTGCAACTGATCCGCGAGCATGACTGCAAGGCCGGCCTGGTGCTGAATCCGGCGACCTCGCCCGCCTGTCTCGAATACGTCATGGACAAGCTGGACATGGTGTTGCTGATGTCCGTCAATCCCGGTTTTGGCGGCCAGAAGTTCATCCCCGCCACTCTCGACAAGGTGCGAAAGGTCCGGGAGATGATTGATGCCAGCGGCCATGATATCCGGCTCGAGATCGACGGTGGCGTCAAGACCGACAATATCGGCGAAATTGCCGCGGCGGGCGCCGATACCTTTGTCGCCGGCTCGGCCATTTTCGGCGCCGACGACTATGCCGGGACCATCACAGAAATGCGCCGCCAGATCGTCGCCTCTCGCACCATCTGACGCGACCTCATTCAGGCCCGCCGGCACCATGTTGCTGTTGATAGACAACTACGACTCTTTCACCTGGAATCTGGCCCAGTATTTTGGTGAGTTGGGCGAGGACGTCGAAGTGTTCCGGAACGATGCCATTGATGTGCAGGGTATCGAAACCCTGGCGCCGGATTATATTGTCATTTCCCCCGGGCCCTGCACGCCCAATGAAGCGGGCATCTCCCTGGACGTGATCAAGAAGTTCGCCGGCAGAGTTCCCCTCCTCGGGGTTTGCCTTGGCCATCAGGCCATCGCCCAGATGCTGGGCGGTCGGATCCTGCGTGCCGACCGGGTCATGCACGGCAAGACTTCACCGGTTTTCCATCGGGACTGCGGCGTGTTTACCGGCCTGGAGAATCCACTGACCGCAACCCGCTACCATTCCCTTGTGGTCGACCCGGACACTTTGCCGGAGGCACTCGAAGTGACGGCCTGGACCGAAACGGAAGCCGGCGAGCGGGAAGCGATCATGGGACTCAGGCACAAGCAGTGGGCGCTGGAAGGCGTGCAGTTTCATCCGGAATCAATCCTGACCCGACAGGGTCACGAGTTACTCGGAAATTTTTTGCGTCAACACCGGGACCGGTGCTGACGCGATTGAGGGGCAGAGAAACTAGCGGGTGCCGAAGACCACCATGGTCTTGCCCTTGACGGATATGTGCCCCGCCTGC
>JASBTO010000205.1 GCA_030148365.1 Kangiellaceae bacterium | reverse complement strand
CGGTGGCATGTCGAGATAAAGCACATAGGCCGGCAAGCGGCCGGGCGGCAACAGGCCGGCGTAAGCCTGACGCAGGGCATGGTTGAGCAGCTTGTCCCTGACAGAGCGGCCATTGACGTAAAACTGCTGCTGCTGATTGCCGCTCTGATGCAGTGACGGCGGACCGATCCAGCCAAATATGCGTACTTCATCCAGCCGGGCATCGCACCATAGCGATTGGTTGGCGAACTTGCGGCCCATGACGCTGCCGAGCCGGCTCAGCTTCTGTGATTCACCGGCGGCGGCCGGAATACGCCTGACCGACTTTCCGTTATGGGACAGATTGATACTGGCCTCAAAATGACCGAGGGCGATACGCCTTACCACTTCTTCTATATGGGAATATTCGGTGCGCTCTGCCCGCAGGAATTTCTGTCGGGCCGGGGTATTGAAAAACAGATCCCGGACTTCCACCAGTGTGCCCGGCGGCAAGGCTGCCGGCGTCACCTCGACCACCATCTCGGAGCCTTCCGCCCGGGCCTGCCAAGCTTCCTCGCCGGCGCGGCGGGAAGCAAAATTGAGCCGGGAAACGGAACTGATACTGGCGAGCGCTTCGCCCCGGAAACCGAGACTGGTGATGGCGCCGAGGTCCTCAAGTTGACTGATCTTGCTGGTCGCATGACGGGCCAGCGCCAGGGGTAATTCGTCCTTGCCGACCCCGGCGCCGTTGTCGAGTATCCGTATCAGCCGGGTACCGCCCCGCTCAATATCGATGCTGATCCGGGTCGCGCCTGCATCCAGACTGTTTTCCAGTAACTCCTTGACCACGGACGCGGGCCGCTCGACGACTTCACCCGCCGCGATCTGGTTGGCAAGTCGCGGCGACAATTTATGTATGGTCATGCGGTCAATTGGGCGCGGGGATCAGCAGCTGCTGGCCGACCAGCAAGCGGTCACTCTTGAGTTTGTTGGCTTGCCGCAAGCTGCCGACGGACACGCGATAGCGCTGGGCGATTCCCGACAGGGTATCGCCACGGCGGATCACATAACGGTTCTGCTTGTACAGGCTCGCGTAATGGCTGGCGTCCGGCGGGTTGGCCCGGAAATAGGCCTTGATACCGTCCATCAGGGAGGCTGCCATCTTGCGCTGGTAGGAAGGATCCTTGAGCAGCTTCTCTTCGCCCGGGTTGGAAATAAAAGCCGCTTCAAACAGCAGGGAGGGGATGTCGGGATTTTTCAGAACAATAAAAGCCGCTTCCTGAACCTGATTCTTGTGCATTCTGGGTACTGCAGTCTTGATCCGGTGCAGCACTTCGTTGGCCACCTCATAACTGGCGCCCACCGCATAATCCATGGACAACTGCAGCAACACCTCGGCGATACCCGGATCCTTGTCGCCAAGGCTCAGACTGTTGTCGACACCACCGAGCAGATCAGAACTGTTCTCTTTTGTTTCCAGCCACCGGCCCATTTCCGAGCGAGCCCCGCGGGTGGACAGCACCCATACCGAAGCACCGCGGGCGGATCGGTTGCGAACACTGTCGGCGTGAATGGAGATAAACAGATCGGCCCGGTGCTTGCGGGCAATGTCAGTGCGATTACGCAGGCTCACGAAATAGTCGGCATCCCGGGTCAACACCGCACTCAGTCCCGGTTCCGCGTCGATGGCTTTTTTGAGTTGTCGGGCAATTTGCAGGGTCACATGTTTTTCGTAGGTGCCCTTTTGGCCGACGGCGCCCGGATCCTCGCCGCCGTGACCGGCGTCAATGGCGATCACGATATCCCGATCGCCGGCCGGCGTGACGCTCGGCGGGGGTACGGAGGCCGTGCGTTTCTTGTTGAACAAGTCCACCACCAGCCGGTCGCCATATTGCTGGAATGGCTTCAGGGTAAAGCTTTTCGGCTCAACGGCTTCCTTGAGTTCCAGCACGATACGGAGCCGATCGAGGCCTTCCTCACGGTTGGCTCTGACGGCCCTGATGAGGCTGCTGCTGATCTCCAGATGTTCGACATCGACGGCGAGGCTGGCGCGGGGCAGGTCGAGTACGATGCGGTGGGGATTATCAAGCACCAGCAGCTTGTGATCCGTGGGGGTACTCAGATCCAGCACGACCCGGGTGCTCTCCGGCGATTGCCAGAAACGCAGGCCCTTGACCACGGACGCCTGCGCCACTGTGCCAAGTCCGAGAAACAACAATATTCCCAGCCCCAGTCTTGTCTTCACCCCATTCCCCATAATGCGCATTTAAACTGCTGATATTACCTGCGATTTTGGCACAAAATTGCGCGCTCGTGTAGTGCCGCGCGTAATAGTGCGGGAAACATCCGGAGCCGGGATCCCGCGGCCCGCCTGCCGCCAGACAACTACCCGGTCGCTACAGCGACGCTATTTCCGCCATCAACTCCAGGTTTTCGCTGGTGACAATGACATGTCGCCCATCCGATAAGTAATCAAGTTGCAGACACAAATCCGGCGCAGGAATCATACCGCGTCCCTTATCCGGCCACTCAAAAATCAGGATGGCCTGGTCGTGGCAGTACTCACCGATCCCGAGATATTCCAACTCTTCCGGATCCGCCAGCCGGTACAAATCAAAATGGTAGATATCCCGGCCCCCGCACTGATAGGGCTCCACCAGCGTGTAGGTCGGGCTTTTGGTCGCCCCCTCGTGACCGAGACCGCGCAGGAATCCCCGTACCCAGGTGGTCTTGCCCGCACCCAGCTCGCCGAACAAGTAAATCACCACGGCTCTGTCAATGCGGAGCGCCGTTACCGCCCCCGCCACGGACTTGCCAAAGGCCTCGGTGGCTTCAGCGTCAGACAAGTCACGGCACAGGTTGCCGATCATGGCGTCAGCCGATCCGGGTTAACCAGTTGCCGGATGGCAGGCATCAGATCCGATGCCAACAAGCCCCGCTCACCCTGCCGGGCGGCCAGGTCTCCGGCCCGTGCGTGCAGGCAGACGCCAAGGGCGGCCGCCTCGAAAGTCCCGAGGCCCTGGGCGAGCAAGGCGCCGATAATGCCGGCAAGGGTATCGCCCATTCCCGCGCTGGCCATGCCCGGATTGCCGTCCGTCACGATGAATGTCTTGCCGTCGTCATCAGCGATCACCGTACCGGCCCCCTTGAGCACGCAGATACCGCCGAACTGCCGGGCAATTTGGCGGGCCGCTGCGAGGCGATCCGCCGCAATTGCGCTTGTATCCGTGTCCAGCAAGCGGGCGGCTTCGCCAGGGTGCGGGGTCAGGATCCGGCGACCGGCGTCCCCGGCCTTTGCGGGCAGTCCCTCGCTGGCCAGATAATTCACCGCATCGGCGTCGATGACCTGTGGTCCCTCGAACCCCAGGGCCTGCTTGATCAGTTCCTGTCCCCATGCGTCCTGGCCGGCACCCGGCCCGACCACCAGTACGGTCGCTTGTTGGCCAAGGCCCGACAGTTGCGTGGCCTTGTCCAGAGCCCGGCACATGATTTCCGGTCGCCGCCCGAGCAGCGCGCCACAGGTCTGCTCCCGACTCGCGACGGTTACCAGACCGGCACCGGTCCGGACTGCCGCTTCGGCGGCCAACAAGACAGCACCGCCAAAGCCCCGGTCGCCACCGACAATCAACACATGACCAAAGCGGTTCTTGTGACTGACCTTGTCTCGTGGTGGAAGGAGATGGGTAAAGTCCTCGTAAGTCACCCGGCGAACTCGCGGATCGCCGGTATCGCGATCCCCATGCCCGGGCATACCCGGTTCATCAATCCCCAGAGTTTCAAGCCAGAGTTCGCCCACCAGATCCGGCGCCGCGCCCGTCAGCAATCCCGGCTTCAGCGCCAGAAAAGTCACGGTCGCGGCGGCCCGGATGGCCGTGCCTTCGTTTTCGCCGCCCGCGATGGCGCCAGTGTCGGCATCCAGACCAGAGGGCAAGTCGAGCGCCAAAACCGGCTTGCCGCTGCCGTTTATCGCCGCGATGGCCTGCCGGGCCGGCGGCCGTACCGCACCCTTGATGCCGATGCCGAGTACGGCATCCACCACGAGGTCGGCCCGCGGGCACAGTTCGGGGTGGAAGGGTTCATAGTCGACCGCCGAGAGTTGCGCCTTGGCGAAAGCCATGGCCGCATCGCCGACGAGGGCCGCAGGATCGGTGAGATAGGCCACCGTGACTTCCAGGCCCGCATCTTTGGCAAGCCGGGCCACAACATAACCGTCACCACCGTTATTGCCCTTGCCGCAAACGACCAGCAATTTTTTTGCCGCCGGCCAGCGGCTGCGCAATCGGGCAAAGGCAGCGGCACCGGCCCGCTCCATCAACTCGAGAGAGGGAAGCCGGCCGGCTTCGATGGCGCACTCTTCCAGGACCCGGATGCCGGCGGTGTCGTACAGGGGTTGACCCGGCAAGCTCATGACCGGTCGTCAGGCTCCGCGGTGGCGGATTCGGAAAAGTCCCGGATAAAGTATTCACGGTAGTGGCGCAATTCGGCAATGGAATCGCGGATGTCATCCAGGGCCAGGTGGCTGCCCTGTTTTTTCAGATCCTTGAGCACTTCCGGTTGCCATCGGGCCGCCAACTCCTTCAGCGTCGAGACGTCAATATGCCGATAATGAAAGTAGCGCTCCAGCGCCGGCATGTAACGCACCATGAAACGACGATCCTGGCAGATACTGTTGCCACACATGGGCGATTTGCCGGCCGGCACCCATTGCTCCAGGAACTCGATGGTTTGTTGCTCCGCGTCCTGCTCCGACACACTGCTCGCCCTGACCCTTTCGGTCAGGCCCGACTTGCCGTGCTGTTCCTGACACCAGCTGCCCATCCCGTCCAGGATCTCTGCTGGCTGATGAATGGCCAGCACCGGGCCTTCGGCAAGACTATTCAGATCCTTGTCGGTGACGATGGTGGCAATCTCGATGATGCGATCCGAGTCCGGGTCAAGGCCGGTCATTTCCAGGTCGATCCAGATCAGATTATTTTTGTCGGCGGTCACGCTGGCTCCTTGTCGGCCGCTTTGGGCTGGCCGGGAAAATCGGGTAGTATAACGGCCACTACAGAAACAATCCTACCCGGTAAATCCGCAAGCGAACAGGACCCCGATTATGCAAGCCTTGAAATCCCGCAATTGCCAACACGATGACGACTCCCGCAAACCTCTTGATTCGGATGAAATCGACACGGCCTTGTCCGGCGAATTATCGGACTGGCAACACGATCAGGACAATCATGAAATTTGCCGCGATTTCCGTTTCAAGAATTATTATCACACCATGGCTTTCGTCAATGCCGTTGCCTGGATTGCCAACAAGGAAGCCCACCATCCGGATCTGGAAGTCGGCTATGGCCATTGCCTGGTGCGCTTTACGACTCACGACATCAATGGCCTGGGTATCAACGATCTAATCTGCGCCGCGAAAGTAGACGCGCTGCTTGATGCCGGTGACTTCGGTCCGAAAGTCGTCAGCGAATAATTTATTTTGGCCAAGAAGCGCCTTACCAAACAACAAAAAACCCGGCTCGGCCAAGCCCGGGCAAGGACCATCGCCAGAGCCGGTAATCAGGCCAATAACCCCGCCGCTCCCATTGATGACAGCCACCTTGGCCCCGAGCAGGAAGGCGTTATCGTCAGCCGTTTCGGCAATCAGGTGGATTTGGCCGACGGCGACCATCACCTGCATCGCTGTTATCTGCGCCAGAATATCGGCAGCCCGGTGTGCGGCGACAGGGTGATTTTTCGAGCCGACGAGAAAGCCGCCGGCATCGTCGTTGCCTTGTTGCCCCGGGCCAGTTTGCTGACCCGCCCTTCCCCCCATCAGGGCGTCAAGCCGGTGGTAGCGAACCTG
>JASBTO010000201.1 GCA_030148365.1 Kangiellaceae bacterium | reverse complement strand
TTACAAGAAGAACTTCAGGTATTACAAGAGATTCTGGAAGAATTTCACAGGATCCGGAAAAAGTGGACTCTATAAAGCGGGAGAACGGTGGATGTCCAAAGTTGGAGGATGGGAGAACGGTGGATGTCCAAAGTGGGAGGATGGCTGAACATAGCCAGGCATGACATAGGTATCAGCTCTCCAGAACAGCAGCCGTCACCCCGGTTCCGGGGACATGCAGTTCTACAGCATCGCGGCCACGTTCTTTTGCCCGATACATCGCCTTGTCCGCTGCCGCAATGAAATCGCTGACCGTTTTCATTTCCTTCTGATATTGCGCCACGCCGACGCTGATGGTAACGATGACCGACGCGTCGCCCGGCGACAGCCTGCTGTCCCTCACGGCCTGACACATACGTTCGCCGAGTTGCTGCGCGCCAGCGAGATCGGTGTTCGGGCAAATCACCAGGAATTCCTCCCCGCCGAAGCGCCCGATCAGGTCTGCGGCCCGGTTGCAGGCGGCGATGACCCCGGCGGTGTTCTTGAGGACGGCATCGCCGACGATATGCCCGTGGGAATCATTAACCTGTTTGAAGTGGTCAATATCAATCACCAGGATTGACAGCGGAGTCAGACAGCGCTGCTCTTCCGTTATGCGATGCTCAAGTTCCGTCAGCATGCGTCGCCGGCTCAGACAGCCGGTTAACTCGTCCGTGTCCGCCCGTTTCGTCAAGGCTGCGTTTATCCTTTCCTGCATGCACAGGTAGGTGTAGACGGCAATGGCAACTGTCCAGATGGCAAAGAGGGCCATCAGACGATTTGCGAAAATCATGGCCAGATCGGTGTTCTCGTAAGGAGAGAAAAGTACCCCGGAAAGTGTCAGTATTGTACCGCCCATCGCAAAGATGAGCGTCAAGCGACGTGAAAGAGCCAGAAGGCCCAGGGCGACGACGGAGACATACAGAATTGGAGTTGCGGTACCCAGCGGGCGGCTGACGTCAAACAAGAAAAACAGGCTGCCCATCAATATTGCAAATGCAATTCCGAGCAGTTCGCGTAGTTTCATCCTTATGGTACTCCTCGCCCCTGTTCCCGGTGGCGGAAGGCATCCCGAAGGAGATAATTATGGTCCTCGCAATAGGGGTTTGCCAGATTTATTGGCGGTTTCGGAACGCATTACTCAATGCGCAACTTTAGAAACATGGTTTCGTCGGGCATCAGGTGGCCTGCGCCGGGAAAGTGACGGCAGGAGTTTTTATCTGGTTTGATTAAAAACCAAACTTCGATGACGGAAAATTGCAGGGATTAGTATTAACAGCGGAAATAATGACATCCTGAAAACTGAAGGCAAGGGAAGCTCATTGTCGGGCCGGATTCGCGGCCTGAAATACTTTGGCACACCTTGCCCGGCTTTCAGGGAACACCTCTTCAGATGACAATAAGTGCCTCGATGTCTTTGGTCCTGAGTTTCCTGTGTGTTTTTTGCCGCTGTGGCTGTCAGCCATGGTGTCGGCATGCAGTACCTTGTTGATATTCTGCTGACATTACCGGGTTGGACCCCGGTATGATCCACGCCTTTCCGGAGGCTGGTAACAGAGTCACCATTCGTCAGAAGACGCGACCGGTGCCAGTTTGCATCGGAGTTGTTTACTTGCGCAAAAAGTGATGTGCTCCCGGTGGGCAGTCAAATATATCCGGCCGAAAGCGCGAAACTTTCGGCCGGATTTGTCGCAAACTCCCGCTAGAGTACGAAGGCCTGCAAAAAGGCCTGCGCGAACGCCGAGTTCTGGACTTCGGCACGGGTCAGCGGGTTATTCCAGGAGATGGCGTCGCTGTTGCCGAGGATGATAAAAGTGATGTCCTGCGCCGGAACTTTCAGATACAGCGCCGACCAGGCGTGATCCCAGCGGCCGGAATGCCAGACCAGTTCTTTGCCCTGGTAGTTCTGGACGTACCAGCCGATCCCGTAGGATGAGAGTTCGCCGTTATTCAGGCGGGTGGGGGTCATCATCTGTTGGCGCGACTCGGCGGATACGAGCTTGCCGGCGTCATAGGCGATATCAAACCGGGCCATATCCAGCACGGTCGCAATAACACCGCCGCCCGCGCCGTCGCCCTGGGCCGACGGGCCAGGCGCGCGCACAACCTGGCCTTCCTCATTGAGCCGGTAGGGCGCAGCGAGGCGCTCGGCGAGATCTTTCCGCAAAGGCAGGTCACGGTGTATACGCGCAGACTGCGCCATACCCGCGGGTTCAAAAACATACTCGGCGACGAGGTCGGAGAAAGCCTGTTCGGCAACTTCCATCATGGGCCGGGAGCCCCAGCTGTAGACCACCGGATTGTAGGAGTAGCCGGCGCCCGGCTCGTGCTCCGCGGTGTGGGACAACAAGTGCCGGAGGGTGTGTGTGTCATGGCTGCAATCGAGATTGCGGGCGAAGATGGAGTTCACCTGGCTGAATCGCTTACAAAAATCTTCCCACTCGCTGTATTCCGCGATGGGCCGGTCCAAATCCAGTTTACCCGCCTCCACCAGCCGCATCGCGACAATGGCTGACAGGGGCTTGGTGACCGAGGCGATATTGAAGGGGGTGTCGGCGGTCGCGAGGCGTCCGGCTTCCCGATCGGCGTAGCCGAGGCCACCGGTGGTCAGCACTTGCCCATCTTTGACGATAGCGTAGGCCAGTCCCGGGATTTGCTTGGCGCGGCGCAGGTCGTCAATGCGCGACACGAATTTGCCAATCCTGAGCTGATCAAAAGCCCGGTCCTCGTGACTATCCGCCGACAAGCCGTTGGTGCCAGAAACCAGAATCGAACAAAAGATCAGAGATTTTGTAATCAGCTTCATGTTGCTCCCCAATAAATTGAAAATCAGAATTGTTACGGGGGAGACGGGGCAGCGAGGTGGATCCTTACATTTTTCCGGAAATATTCTTCTGATGTGGGGGATGGTTTCCGGCCGAATGCTTGAGGCAGGCCCCCGGCCGGAAATCACGTCACGGTCCGCTAAAGCACGAAAGTGTGTAAAAACGCCCGCGCAAACTCCGATTTGTCGACCTCGGCGCCGGTCAGGGAGTTATGCCACCAGATCCCCTCGCTGTTGGCGAGAGCGATGAAGCTGATATTGTGTTCCGGCACCTTCAGATACAGTGCCGACCAGGCATGATCCCACCAGCCGGAATGCCAGACGAGCTTTTCGCCCTGGTAGTTCTGCACAAACCAGCCGAGTCCGTAGGGCGACGGCTCGCCATTGCTCAGCCGGGTCGGTGCCATCATCTGCTGCCGCGACTCCGCGGACACCAGGTTGCCGGCATCATAGGCGATATCGAATTTTGCCAGATCCAGCACGGTAGCGACGACTCCGCCGCCGGCACCGTCCCCCTGGGCCGGCGGCCGGGGTGCGCGTATTACCTGACCGGCCTCATCGAGTCGGTAAGGCACGGCAAAACGATTGGCAACTGCCTCAGAAAGCGGGAGGTCGCGGTACATGCGTGCTGATTGCGTCATGCCCGCCGGTTGCAGGACATATTGATTCATGAGCATGGAAAACGACTGCCCGGTCACCGCCATCATGGGCCGGGAACCCCAGGAATAGGCTACCGGGTTGTAAGAGAATGTCTGCCCCGGTTTTCCTTCACCACTGTGGGACAGCAAGTGCCGGAGGGTGTGGTTTTCGTAACTGCAATTCAGGTTGCGAGCGAAGATAGATGGCACCTTGCTGAAACGCTTGCAGAAGTCCTGCCACTGGCTGTATTCCGCCATGGGACGATCCAGGTCGAGCTGGCCTGCTTCGACCAACCGCATTGCGACCACCGCTGACAGGGGATTGGTGACCGAGGCGATATTGACGGGGGGGTCGGCGGTCGCGAGGCGTCCGCCTTCACGCTCGGCGTAGCCGAGTCCGCCGGTCGTCAGGATCTGGCCGTCCTTGACGATGGCGAAAGCCAGCCCCGGGATCTGCTTGTCTTCGCGCAACTCGTCAAGGCGTGAGATAAATTCACCGAGACGGGCCTGGCTGATACCGGTGCTAGCGTCAGTATCCGCCGGCAACTCGGAAGTGCCTGTCAGGCAAATGGCTATTAACGCCAAGGTCTTTTTGATCAATTTCATGGTGCTCCCCACTGTCAAATAAAGGATTGTTTACCGGGGAGACGGGATCCGGGTGCGGGTCCTTACAGGTGCACGAAAATATTTATTCGATCGGATAGCGCCATGGGGTGGGAGTCTTGCGCCAAGTACCTATCGCAAAAACGGATAAACACGTTTTTTGCCGGCGGTGGTCAAGGCGCGTGGTAATTACTATTATGGGAGAGGTGCGTATTCAAGCAACTGC
>JASBTO010000195.1 GCA_030148365.1 Kangiellaceae bacterium | reverse complement strand
GAGTAATGAAGGCCGGGGTTATGTGCTGCGCCGGATTATTCGCCGCGCCGTGCGTCATGGCCACAAGCTGGGCGCCAAGGACATCTTTTTCTACCGCCTGGTCAATTCCCTGGTTGAGGTCATGGGAGAAGCCTACCCCGAGCTCAACGCCCAACAGGCCCATATTGAAAAGGCGCTGAAAACCGAGGAGCAACAGTTTGCCCGTACCCTGGATCAGGGCATGCGCATCCTTGAGCAGGACATGGCCGGGCTCAAGCAGAAAGTCATTCCGGGCGAAACTCTGTTCAAGCTTTACGACACCTATGGTTTCCCCAGGGACCTCACCGCCGATATCGCCCGGGAGAAAGGCTATGAAGTCGATTTGACCGGCTTCGAATCCCTGATGGAGCAGCAGCGGCAGCGGGCCCGCTCGGCGAGCCAGTTCGGCACCGACTACAACAAGCAGCTGCAAATTGACGAGTGCAGCATTTTCACCGGCTATGACGGGCTGACGGAGCAATCAAGCCTGGTAAGGATTATCCGGGAGGATGCCTCGGTGGAGCAGCTGGCAGAGGGTGATCAAGCCGTACTGGTACTTGATTCCACGCCTTTTTATGCCGAGTCCGGCGGACAGGTGGGAGACAAGGGCGCCATTGTCACGGATTCAGCGCGCTTCCGGGTAACCGATACCATCAAACTGGGTGACGCCATTGCCCACGTCGGCAAGGTTGAAGCCGGGCAGTTCAAAGTCGGCGACACCGTATCCGCATCCGTGGACGCGGCGGCTCGTCAGGCGACCGCGCTCAATCACTCGGCTACCCATCTGCTGCATGCGGCCCTCAAGACCGTACTCGGCACCCATGTCCAGCAAAAAGGCTCGCTGGTGGCCCCGGATCGCTTGCGCTTCGATTTCTCTCACACCGAAGCCGTAAGCCCGGAGCAGTTGCACACCATCGAAGCCCTCGTCAACGAGCGGATCCGTGCCAATGACCCGGTCGAAACTCGCTTCACCAGTATGGACGAAGCCATGGAATCAGGCGCAATGGCCCTGTTCGGCGAGAAATACGGAGACCAGGTGCGGGTTCTGTCCATGGGGGATTTCTCCATGGAACTGTGCGGTGGCACGCATGTCGAGCGGACCGGCGATATCGGCGTCTTCAAGATTGTCAGCGAGTCGGGAATTGCCGCGGGCGTGCGACGGATCGACGCCGTCACCGGCACCGGCGCGCTCTCCTGGATGCAAAAGACCGAGTCGGGGCTGGCGCAGGTCGGGCAGTTGTTGAAAACCGACCCCGATTCTGCCGCCGACAAGGTTCGGCAACTGCAGGACAGGTCCCGACAACTGGAAAAGGAAATCGAGACCCTGAAGTCCAGACTGGCCGCGAGCGGCGCCGATGAGTTGCTTGGCAAGAGCGTGGAGGTGCAGGGCATCAAGGTGTTGTCGACGCAACTCGACGGCGCCGACCCCAAGTCACTGCGGGACACGATGGATCAGTTGAAGAACAAGTTGGGCGATTCAGTGATTTTGCTCGCTACAGTCAAAAATGAGCGCATCAGCCTGATTGCCGGAGTATCGAAAGCACTGACCGGGCGCATAAAAGCCGGAGAACTGGTCAACATGGTCGCCAGTCAGGTCGGCGGCAAGGGCGGCGGTCGACCGGACATGGCCCAGGCCGGCGGAACCGACGTTGCCGCACTGCCGAAAGCGCTGGCCAGTGTGGAAAGCTGGGTGGCGGAAAAGGCCGCAAATTAAAGCAATATGAGATAAAAACGGACGGTTTTTCTCCGTTAATCGTGAATAAATCGTCAAGCTGCGACCCGGCAGGGGATTTTCCTTGGCCTGCCGGGTCCAATCCATTATTATTTGCCGCTTCGGATTTTCACCATCCGATTACCTGTACACTCGATGTATAACAGCATTTTCGATTAGGGAGATAATCATGCTGATTTTGACTCGCCGTGTTGGCGAAACTTTGATGATCGGTGACGAAGTTACCGTGACGGTTCTGGGCGTTAAGGGCAACCAGGTGCGCATAGGCATCAACGCTCCCAAGGATGTCTCTGTACACCGTGAAGAAATCTACCTGCGCATCCAGCACGAGAAGCAGATGGGCGGTGAAAGCGGCGAAGACGCATTCTGATAATTGCGGTTGCAATTTACGTCTATTAAGGTAAGATTCCGCCGCAACTGGTGAGGTGGCCGAGCGGCTGAAGGCGCTCCCCTGCTAAGGGAGGAAGAGGGGGTTTTAAAGCCCGGACTCTTTTTAAGAGCCGCCTGGTCCAGAGCTGAGTTATCCGAGGGAAGAGAAGCCTCTTTAATCAAATCTCGACAATATGGTGAGGTGGCCGAGCGGCTGAAGGCGCTCCCCTGCTAAGGGAGTATGGGTTTTAAAGCCCATCGAGGGTTCGAATCCCTCCCTCACCGCCATAAATAAAAAGGGGATCCCGGCTGGGGTCCCCTTTTTATTTATGGGGTGAAGGAGGTGGGCAGGAGCCTCGCAGGGTTCGACAAAATTGTCGGGAACAATTTTGGACGCCGGAGATACGACGGCCACCCCGAAGGGGTGAAATACAGGGAAGTCTTTCACAATCCCGACCGGCCAGCGGATGCGGTGCCTACCCGTACCCGATCGGGAGCCCCTTTGCATTTGCCAAATCAGGGAATCGGCTGATGGCATTTCATCCAATGGCCTTGTTTTCAGGGATTTTCCTCGCCAAACCGTTGACAGGCCAAGGCTGCGTCAGCATAATACGCCAACTTTTCGGGCCCACGGAATAGCGGGCCCGGTTAAAGAGTGAATGCGCGCCCGTAGCTCAGCTGGATAGAGTACCTGGCTACGAACCAGGCGGTCGGAGGTTCGAATCCTTCCGGGCGCGCCAAATATCATGAAATAACAATAA